>NZ_JAXOFP010000009.1:0-118896 GCF_041224285.1 Corynebacterium drakensteinense | reverse complement strand
GATTGAGTCCTGTCGAATACTTCTAACGCTTTAAGTCGTTGCGCATTCGTGTATCGAATATTAGTCATGCGGAAAATCTCTCCAAGATTTCGTCCGCATCCCCTTTTGACCCTTAACCCGTCGTTTACCCCCACCCAGTAGGCCTTGAACGCAAAACATCCCCCGATCCGATGGACCGGGGGATACAGGCTATGCTGTGGAGCATAGGAGAATCGAACTCCTGACCTTCTGCTTGCAAAGCAGATGCTCTACCAATTGAGCTAATGCCCCATGTTCCCGCCTGGTGGGTCTAGCAGGAATCGAACCTGCGACCTCATCGTTATCAGCGATGCGCTCTAACCGACTGAGCTATAGACCCTTGTGCGGAACGATTATGTACTTTAATACGCATCTTGCATCCACACAAATCGCCAGGTCAGGTGATGTTTTTTGCAGCCTATTCGTCGACTTCGACAATCTGCTGCAGATCCACTTGGATACCGCCGAAAAGCGCCACCACAGCGTTGTAGATCAACGCGAACAGCGGAGCCAGGATTGTGCCCAAGATTGCCGCCACAGCGCCCAGCAGAGCCGACAGAGACAGCACCAGGCCGTAATCGATGAGCATGCCGGCACCCAGCCCGTCCATGAAGCCGTTGATGTACTCCCAGACGCCGAACGCCGACATCACGAAGTACACCACCGTCACGGCTATCAGCCACGCCACCAAGCCCACCAGAGAAACCGCCAGTCCCACACGGAAGGCGGACAACGGCGAGATGCGCGAAATCGCGATGTTTTTACCCATAGTGTTACTCCTCATCCGCCTTCACGGCATCCGACTTCGCGGCATCGGCCTGCTGCTCTTGCACTTCCTCGATGCTCTTTTCGCCCTTAGCAACAGCCTGGGCTTCTTCCACGCCCTCGCTTTCAACGTTCTTGTCGATAGCAAGCAGCTCAACATCATCGGCGAGATTCACCAGCCGCACACCCATCGTCGCGCGTGACGACGGACGGATCTGGCCAGCCTCGGTACGCACGACGCCGCCGGCGGAGGTGATAGCGAAGATTTCGTCATCCTCATTCACAGCAATCGCGCCGATCAGCTTGCCGCGCTTCGGGGTGTACTTGAACGTCATTACACCCATACCACCGCGGCCCTGAGTGCTGTATTCCTCGATCGCGGTGCGCTTGCCATAACCACCGGAGGTAGCCACCAGCAAGAACTCACCGTCATGCACCACAGACATCGCCAGCAGCTGGTCATCACCCTTAAAGCGCATGCCCTTCACACCGGCGGTCGCACGGCCCATCGGGCGCAGCTGGTCGTCGTTGGCGGTGAAGCGAATCGACTGGCCCTGCTCGGAGGTCAGCAACAGATCATCCTCGTCGCCAGCCAGGCAAGCACCGATCAGCGCATCGCCCTCGTTGAGGTTGATCGCGATCAGACCAGCCGAACGTGCCGATTCATAATCGGTCAGGTGCGACTTCTTCACCCGACCCTGCTTAGTAGCCAGCACCAGGTACGGCGCATCGGTGTATGACTGCAGCTGAATAACCTGCGCAATGCGCTCTTCCGGCTGGAATTCCAGCAGGTTGGCAACGTGCTGGCCACGCGCGGTACGCCCTGCTTCTGGCAGTTCGTAGGCCTTGAGGCGGTACACGCGACCAAAGTTGGTGAAGAACAAGATCCAGTCGTGCGTCGAGCAGACAAAGAAGTTCTTGACGACGTCGTCTTGCTTCAGCTCTGCGCCGCGCACGCCCTTGCCGCCGCGCTTTTGCGACTTGTAGGTATCGACCTTCGTGCGCTTGGCATAACCGGTGGCCGTGATGGTGACGACAACGTTTTCGCGGGCAATGAGATCCTCGTCGGATACTTCGCCGTTGGCGGCCACGATCTCGGTGCGACGCTCGTCGCCATGCTTGTCGACGATCTCTTTCAGCTCAGTAGCGACGATCTCGCGCTGGCGTTCCTCGCGGTCGAGGATGTCTTTCAGATCGTCGATGACCTTTTGGATCTCTTCCAGCTCATCGACGATCTTCTGGCGCTCCAAGGCTGCCAGGCGGCGCAGCTGCATCGCCAGAATAGCCTCTGCCTGCTCGTCGTCAACGCCCAAAAGATCCTTCAGGCCTTCGCGGGAAGCTTCCACCGAACGGCTACGACGGATCAGCGCAATGACCTCGTCGAGCATATTCAGAGCTTTCACCAGACCACGCAAGATGTGCGCACGCTTTTCAGCTTCTGCCAGGCGGTATTGCGTACGCCGGACGATAACCTCGATCTGGTGGGTGACGTAGTAGCGCAGCATCTGATCCAGACGCAGCGTGCGCGGTACACCATCGACGATCGAGAGCATGTTGGCGCCAAACGAGGTCTGCAGCTGCGAGTGCTTGTACAGGTTGTTCAGCACCACGCGTGCGACGGCATCACGCTTCAGAGTGACCACGATGCGCATGCCGACGCGGTCAGAAGACTCATCGTCAATATTCGAAATTCCGGCGAGCTTGCCGTTGGCGACCTGCTCCGCGATATTAGCCACCATGGTGTCCGGGTTGACCTGGTACGGCAACTCCGTGATGACGATGGTCTGGCGGCTACCATTTTCTTCGATGCTGGAGACACCGCGCATCCGGATGGAACCACGGCCGGTGGTATAGGCATCCTTGATGCCGCTGGTGCCCACGATCGTGCCGCCGGTCGGGAAATCCGGCCCGGAGACGCGTTCCATGCAGGCTTCCAGGGTTTCTTCCTCGCCGGCATCCGGGTTATCCAGCAACCAATAAATCGCTTCCGCCAACTCGTTAAGGTTGTGCGGCGGAATATTGGTGGCCATACCGACGGCGATACCGCCGGAACCGTTCATCAGCAGGTTCGGCACACGCGCCGGCAGCACCGTCGGCTCGGTGGTTTTACCGTCGTAATTCGGCTGATAATCGACGGTATTTTCCCGAATATCCCGGGTCATTTCCATCGCCAGCGGCATCAGTTTCGATTCGGTATAACGCATCGCCGCCGGGCCGTCATTACCCGGCGAACCGAAGTTACCTTGGCCGTCGACAAGCGGGTAACGCATCGACCACGGCTGGGCCATGCGCACCAACGTGTCGTAAATAGCGCTGTCACCGTGCGGGTGGTAGTCACCCATGGTGTCCGAGACTGGCTTCGAGGATTTCACGTAACTGCGCTCTGGCCGGTAGCCGTTGTCGTACATCGCGTACAGCACGCGCCGGTGCACGGGTTTCAGCCCGTCACGCACGTCTGGCAACGCACGGCCCACGATCACGGACATGGCGTAGTCGATATAACTCGACTCCATCTCCGCGGAGATATCTATCGGCTCAATGCGATCTAACAAACCGCCTTGGTTATCGTCACTCATAACCTCCCAGTCTAGCGCCTATTAGATGCTTGACGACGGTGCGCAACCCCTCTGCAGGCCCGGTGCGGGGATGACTGCGGTGCGGCTGTGGGTGAGACCCTGGCCCCAGCTCTGACTGTCACTGTGACAATTAACCGTGAGACTTGTAATTCAAACTGCGAAACTTTCACACTCTGACAGTCTAAGTGGCAGTCTAAGTGGCAATTTTGTACCACTCTGCGAGAGATTTTCACAGTCTGCGGTAGAAAATTGAGAGTGATAGTTGGAAAAAGTGTTAGTCTAAAAGTCAGAATCTCCATTATCACGCCACCGTTTATCAAAACCACTGTTGTCACACTGCATGGCAAAAACCTCGTTCTAGCGCGTGTACATGGCCTCAATATCCTGGATCGCCCAGCTATGTATCAAGGCAAAGCCTATTTGCGTCAAGCAGATGGTGAATACGAAATTCCGGCTTCAGAGTTACGCATGATCGAGGTTGCGAAGCTGCATGCCGAGCAAGAAGAAGTCTATGACCGCCGGCCTGTTCCAGGTACCACGGTGGAAGATCTTGACGACGACCTACACCAGCAATTTTTACGCACCGCCCGGGCAAGTATCGCTCGATTACGCGAGACTCCAGAAACCACGCTTCTGCGCAATCTCGTGGTCACCAACGGTGAAGTGTTATCAATCGCCGGTTTCTATGCACTTGGACATTTCCCGCAAGGCCCTTTGCCATCATTAGCGATTACCGTCGCGGTTCGGTTGCCCGAAACCGAACGCCCACGACGCACCCGTAACCTGGCCACCTTCTACGGGCCTGTTCCAGCGCTGCTGAACCAAACAATGGATTGGATCGAAGCGAATATTCCACAAACACAGACCTATCAGGAATCCGGGCACATGCGCAGTGTTCCCGTCATCCCGCTGGCTGCCATCCGGGAAGCAGTCGCGAACGCCCTTATCCACCGTGATCTCGGCCCAAATACAGTCGAAGCTGGCAAAGCCATTGACGTGCGGATTACCCCGGATCGCTTAATTATCACGAGCCCAGGCGGGTTGAAGAACCTGACAGTCGCGCAATTATACAGTGCGGATTTTCGGCGCATCGAAGTAAATCAGCACCTGTACCGCCTAGCAAAATTACTCACCGACACAGATGGAAATCGGATTATCGAAGGTGAAGGTGGTGGCGTTAACGCCATGTTTGAACTCTGCGAATCGGCGGGCTTGCCACAGCCAAAGATCATCAACACCGGAGTCAAAGTTACTGTCATTTTCTTCTTCCCCAAGCAGAGTCACACCTCAGGCGATGCTCCAATAGAGGCTCCGGCCCCCAAAACCGTTCCACATAACGGCGCAGAGCTGGAAAACAACGCATCGTTAGGCAACGGTATTCAAGTATCTGATGACCAATACCTGCGGAGCCTCGGGAAAAACGTCCCAAAAATTGTGGCCGCCGCGCAGAGACTTGCTGCAGAATCGACACCACTAACACCGCCCGGGCACAGTGCTGGGGTCAGTACCGGTGATAGTGCCGAGTTCAGTTTCAGCCAATTAGTAGCAGAATCCGGGCTGAGTAATTCCCAAGTTCGCTATGGGCTGAGCCCATTCCTCGAACACAAAATTATTGTGCGCAAGGGTGGGCAAGGTAAGAAAGCAACCACGTACCAACTCGGCAAGCGTGGCTAGCCCCCAGCCGGTTTACCAGCCACGTTCTGCCAAGCGGTGAGAAACTGGCAGTTCATCGACGTTGATGCCGACCATAGCTTCACCCAAGCCACGCGAAACCTCCGCGATGACCTTGGCGTCGTCGTAGTTTTGTACCGCACGCACGATGGCCTTCGCACGAGCTTCTGGGTTACCCGACTTAAAGATGCCGGAGCCGACGAAGACACCATCGGCGCCGAGCTGCATCATCATCGCAGCATCAGCTGGGGTAGAAACGCCACCAGCAACCAGCAAGCCAACTGGCAAGTTGCCGGTCTCAGCAACCTCAACCACCAGCTCGTATGGTGCCTGCAGTTCCTTCGCAGCCACGAACAGCTCGTCCTTCGACATCGACGACAAGCGGTTAATCTCTGCGCGGATACTGCGGATGTGGGTCACGGCGTTGGAAACATCACCAGTGCCGGCTTCACCCTTCGAACGCACCATCGCTGCACCTTCGTTGATGCGGCGCAGCGCCTCACCCAAGTTGGTAGCACCGCAGACGAATGGAACGTCGAAAGCGAATTTATCGATGTGGTGGGCGTAGTCAGCTGGGGTCAACACCTCGGACTCATCAACGTAATCGATACCCAACGACTGCAGCACCTGTGCTTCGACGAAATGGCCGATACGAGCCTTCGCCATGACCGGAATATCCACGGCTTCGATGATCTCGGTGATCATGTCCGGATCCGACATGCGGGCCACACCACCCTGGGCACGAATATCAGCAGGCACGCGCTCCAGAGCCATCACAGCGGAGGCACCAGCAGCTTCTGCGATGCGTGCTTGTTCCGGGGTAACGACGTCCATGATGACGCCGCCGAAGAATTGCTCAGACAAACCGCGCTTCACGCGGGCTGCAGAACCGTTGGCATTACTCACAACGAGTTTTCCTTTCGATATCACTGATATGAGCTATGACGCACATAATATTGGGCGCGTCCAATCCTAGCCGTCTACGTCGAACGATTAGACGTCGAGGAAGCGAACATCCTTCGCACGGCGCGTGATAAAGCTACGACGTGCAGAAACGTCATCGCCCATAAGAATAGAAAACAGCTCGTCTGCTTTCTGCGCGTCTTCCAAGTCCACGCGGCGCAGGATACGGGTTGTCGGATCAAGCGTGGTTTCCCACAGCTCTTTCGCGTTCATCTCACCCAGACCCTTGTAGCGCTGGATACCATCATCCATGTTGATCTTGCGGTTTTGCGCAAAACCTTCCTTCAGCTGGGAATCGCGTTCACGGTCGCTAAAGGCGTAGCCAGGCTCACCCTTCGACCACTTCAGTTTGTACAACGGCGGGTTCGCCAAGTAAACGTGACCATTTTCGACGAGCTCCGGCATGAAGCGGAACAACAGCGTCAACAGCAGCGTGGCGATGTGCTGGCCGTCGACGTCCGCGTCGGCCATCAGCACGATCTTGTCGTAGCGCAGCTTCTTGATGTCGAATTCTTCGTGGATGCCGGTACCCAACGCGGTGATAATCGCCTGCACTTCGTTGTTCTTCAGCACCTTATCCATGCGAGACTTTTCGACGTTCAAAATCTTGCCGCGCAGCGGCAAAATCGCCTGGTACAGCGACTCGCGCCCAGCTTTCGCAGAGCCGCCCGCGGAGTCACCCTCCACGATGAACAGCTCGGAAACTTTCGGATCCTTGGAACGGCAATCCGCCAACTTGCCCGGCAAACCACCCAGGTCAGTAGCGGATTTACGACGCACCAACTCGCGGGCACGACGAGCCGCCACGCGTGCCTGCGCAGAAGCCACCGCCTTGTTCATAATCGCCTTGGCCTCCGCCGGATTGGCATCAAACCAATCCGCCAGGTGCTCGTTCACCGAACGCTGCACGAACGAACGAATCTCGGTGTTACCCAGCTTGGTCTTGGTCTGGCCCTCGAACTGTGGGTCGCCGACCTTCGCGGAAATAATCGCCGACAGGCCCTCGCGGCAGTCGTCGCCAGTGAGTTTGCCGTCTTTTTCCTTCATCAACTTATGCGTTTTCGCATAGTTGTTCATCTGCGTGGTCAGCGCGGCACGGAAGCCTTCTTCATGCGTACCGCCCTCGTGGGTGTTGATGGTGTTCGCGAAGGTGTGCACGGACTGGTTGTAGCCGCTGTTCCACTGCAGCGCGATTTCTACCTCGTGATCCTCGCCCTTGGCCTCAAAGCTGATGATCGTCGGGTGGATCGAGGTCTTCGTCCGGTTCAAGTATTCGACGTAATCCACCAGGCCATTCGGGTAGCAGAATTCCACCTTCTTGACGGCTTCTTTATCGGAGACATCTGCTTTGTCTTCCGGATCTGGATCATCAAACGAGCTGGCAGTCTCGCCTTCTTCTGCCAGTGCTTCGAGTTTGAGCTCCTCTGCGGTCACGCGCTCGTCGACAAGCGTGATGGACAGACCCTTGTTCAAAAACGCCATTTCTTGCAGACGGCGCTTGATGGTGTCGAAATCGAAATCGACCGTCTCGAAAATCTCTGGATCCGGCCAAAAGCGCACCGTCGTACCCGTGCCGCGGGCATTGCCACCCTCGACGAGTTCTTCCGGCACCGCGCGCTCGAAGTTCTGGTACCAGTGCTTGCCATCGCGCTTGATCGCGGCTTCCACGCGCGTCGACAAAGCATTGACGACGGAAATACCCACACCGTGCAGACCGCCAGAGACGGCATAAGAATCCGAGTCGAACTTACCGCCGGCGTGGAGTTGTGTCATCACGACCTGGACCGTTGGTGCACCACTGGCGTGCATCGAAACCGGGATACCACGGCCGTCGTCAGTGACCTGCACGCCGCCGTCGGCAAGCAAACGAACCTCAACCTTGGAGGCATAACCCGCCATGGCCTCGTCGACCGAGTTATCAACGACCTCCCAAATCAGGTGGTGCAGGCCGCGCACGCCGGTAGAACCGATGTACATACCGGGGCGTTTGCGGACCGCTTCCAAGCCCTCCAGGATGGTGATTGATGAAGCGTCATAATTCGGTTGCGCGTTAGCCACGTGAAACTAGCACTCCTTAAAGAGGAAATCTTCGACATTCCAATCTTACACCCCAGACGGTGCGCCTGGTTGGTGCTCATCGGGTGCTTGACGACGCCCGAGATGGCGGCAGCACAGCCGCCGGAGAAGCTTTCACTAGCAGCGCGGCTTTAGCCGTAGGTATCGCGCGGGCCGCGGCCTTTGACGTGCAGCTTTCCTTTGCGCCAACTCGGTGCCTGCGGGCCGAAGATCTTCAATTCCGTAATCACATCGGGGCCGGTCTTTTCGGTGATCCTGCGTAAGATTTCCCGCTGCATATAACGCAGGTTCGTCGCCCAGGCGGTGGAATCACAGGAAATGAACAGCGCGGTGTCTTTGACCATCTCCACTTTGGTGTGCTGTGCAATTTTCGGGCCCACCAGATTTTCCCAATGGCCGGTCACCCACCCCGATGCCAAACCTTTCTCCCAGCCGCGCGACTGGATCTCCTTGTGCAACACCGAACCGATCGACGGCAAATCCAGCGGGCGGCGCGGTCTGCGCCCGTCGGGACCGGATTGCTGGTATTTCTGCCAATTCAGCGCGGGTAGCGGCGTCTGTGCGCTATCTGCAGATTGTGACGGGTGCGCGGTGCGGGTTTGTGCCTGGTAGCTACTTGCTTGTCGACGTTTGCGCAGGTGGTTGTGGGTACCGGAGCGCGCGGTTCCCAAGTGGGGGGCGGATCCGCGCTGACGTGCAGCAGCGCGCAAAGCCTCGAAGGTGGAATCCACTAGGTCGCGGGGCTGGTCTGTGCCGTCGGTGTCGGCATGGCCAGAGGAATCACTCATGATGCGCCACCGTCGGCAGGCGTGCCATTGCTGGTCTTGCCATTGCTGGTCTTGCCATTGCTGGTCTTGCCATTGCTGGTCTTGCCATTGCTGGTCTCGTCGGCAGGCTCATCGTGGCCGATCGCATCGTGGCTCGCATCATTGCCAGTCTCGATGAATGACACCCGGGAGTACTCACCGTCGTCCGTCGTGGAATCATGCACGCCGATATGCACCACGGAATTCGCCGCCAACTCGTCGGGGATATCTTCTTCCACCGCCGCGGTAATCAGCACCTGTTCGACGCTTTGCGCCAACGTGACCAGGTGGCGGCGGCGTTTCACGTCGAGTTCAGCGAACACATCATCCAGAATCACAATCGGATCGGTGCCAGATTGCCGCAGAATCTCGAATTCCCCCCAGCGCAATGCGATCGCATAAGACCAGGTCTCGCCATGTGAGGCGAATCCTTTCGCTGGGCTTGACCCCAGCAACGCTTCCATGTCATCGCGGTGCGGGCCCACCAGGCTGATGCCACGCTCGATTTCTTTTTCCCGCACGCTGCCCAGCGCGCCCAGCATGGCTGCTTCGACGAGCTCAACTTGCACGCGGCCGTTCGAATCGCGGTAATAATCGTCGCTGATGCGCGCAGAATCATTATCCAAGGTGGAAGCATAAGCAACCGCTGCCGGACGTGATTCCGGTGCGATGGCGGCGTAGGCGTTGCGTACTTGGGTGGTGAGTTCGTCGACAAGCTCCACCCGAGCCGCGATCAATTGCGCCCCCAACCAGGCCAAACGGTTATCCCAGGCATCCAAAGTGGCCAATGCTGAGGCGGAATCGTCATCGCGGTAGCCGCGTTTCAAGGCAGTGCTTGCAGATTTCAGCAAGGCGTTGCGCTGCCGCAGCACTTTGTCATAATCGGCTTTGATCCCGGCGATGCGCGGGGTGCGACTTGCCAGAATGCTATCGAGGTAACGGCGGCGTTCACTGGGTTCTCCGCGCAACAATGCGAGATCTTCCGGGGAAAACAACACGGTTTTGGCAACCCCGAGTAATTCACGCGGTGATTTCAGGCGGGTGCGGTTGATCTGCGCGCTATTGCTGCCGCTGGCGCGAATCAGTAGATGCGCGGTGAGCTCCCGGCCCTGGTTGATGATGCTGGCCGAGACCCGGGCGTTGTCCTCACCCAGGCGAATCAGTGGTGCATCTGTGCTCACCCGGTGCGAACCGAGGTGCGCCAAATAGCCGATGGCCTCGACGATATTGGTTTTGCCATAGCCATTGCGTCCGACAAAAACACTGATCCCGGGGGCAAACCGCAGGCTAAATTCCGGCCAGGAGCGGAAATCACGAAGCTGCAGATGCTGAAGATACATTACCCAGGCAAACGAACCGGCATCAGCAGGTAAGTGAAATCAGATTTCGGGCTCGGGAATTGCCCGTCTTCGTTAGCTTCCGGCATCTGCTCTGGTTGTGGCAGCAGGATCGCCGGGCGTGAGGATTCGGTGAATCCGAAAAAGACTTTTTCTGTGCGCACGACGGACAGTCCGTCTTTCAGGTAGCCCGGGTTGAAGGCGATGATCAGCTCGTCGCGTCCAGAAAATTCGCAGGGTACGGCTTCTTCTGCGTGACCAGATTCTGCCCCGCCCGCAGACAAAATGACCTGGTCTTCCGAGAATTCCATGCGCACCTGCGCGTTGCGTTCGGTCAACAGTGACACACGACGGATGGCTTCTTGCAGCGGTGCAATATCGACGCTGGCGACACAGCTGTGGGTTTTTGGCAACAGCGGTTCGATATTTGGGAATTCTGCATCCAGCATGCGGGTGGTGGTCTCACGATTGTGCGAGTGCAAGCCAAATAGGCCTTCGGCGCCAACGTTGTCATCGGCACCGACAGCGATTTGCACTGGCTGATCCAAGCTGGTGTCTAAGCTGCGGGCGTTTTCTTGCAAGGTTTTCGCTGGAACCAGCAGCTTTGCGTTGACGTTGTCGCTGACTGGTTCCCAGCTGAGCTCACGGATTGCCAAACGGAAACGGTCGGTGGCAGCAAGTTTGATGTTTGCGCCGTTGATGGCGAAGTTCACGCCAGTCAACATCGGCAAGGTGTCATCGCGACCAGCGGCCGAAGCCACCTGGGTGACAGCATCGGTGAACAACGACGGATTCAAGCTACCGGTGACCTGCGGAAGCTCGGGCAATTGCGGGTAATCGTCGAGCGGGATCAGCGGTAGCTCAAAACGAGAAGAACCACAGCGAACCAGAGCGGTGGAATCTGTAACTTTCAGCTCCACCGGTTTATTGGCAAGGCTGGCGACGATATCTGCCAGCAATTTACCTGCAACCGCGATGGTGCCTTCGGTCTCGACCTCAGCCGGGAGCTTAATCTTGGTGGACACTTCGTAATCGAAACCGGAAAGCTCAAGACCAGATTCATCAGCAGTGATCAGCATCGCGCGAAGTACGGGTTGGGTGGCCTTTGATGGCAGGTTTTTAGCTACCCAAGCGACGGCGTCTGCCAAGTCTTCCTTGGCAACACGGAACGATACTGCAGATGAATCCATGTTGGTATCAAGCTTTCTCTTACACGTTGTGGTTCGCGATAGTCGCTTACCAAGGTACCTGAAAGATTGTCATTCTAACCCATTGCAGCCAGTTTACCCACGCGGAATTCTTGTCATTTAGGTGATGCTAATTCTGGGCCGTGAATTACATCAATGTCAGTTGAACTGTCTTGGATCGCAGCCTTTTGGCGATGCGTTTGGGTGCGAAAGAAGAAAATCTGGCTTCTTCACACCCTCCTTTTCTTAATAGATTTCTAAGTTAAAAAGATAATAACAACAATAAGTCTTGTGAGATCTGTGAATAACAGGGTATTTGCCTAGCTCAGGGGAATTTTCTGTGATGTGTGGATGGTTGTGTTCTTTCTGTGCATAACTCGGTGCAATTGTGGATAACTTCGATGTGATTTAGTTTTTCCACAATTCCGACATAGTTATCCACAATTGTTCCACCGCAGCATTCACACAGCTAGGAAAGTGTACACAACCCCATTTTGTGAAGTGGATTACAAAATAGAAGTAAATAACATCGCGGTAATTACACAGTTGTGTATAGGTCTGTGGATAAACTGCGCACGAAGGCTAAGCCGAGCACGAAGAGTAAATCGCGCGCGAAAAACGCCAGGCCCTACACATGAGAGCCTGGCGTGGAAGATAACTGCTAGGAAACCCTTCCGCGGGTTTTGATGATCTGCGTCAACTGCTGGATCTCGTCGTAAGTATCGCGCTTTTCTGTCATTTCCTTACGGATCTTTCGATCCGCGTACATCACGGTGGTGTGGTCCTTGCCGCCGAAAGCCTCGCCGATTTTCGGCAAGGAATTATCAGTGAGCTCACGGCATAGATACATCGCGAGTTGTCGGGCATGGGCCACCGCGCGCGTTTTCCCGGCACCGGTTAAGGCCTTGAACTCAATGTGGAAGTATTCTGCGGTCACTTCCATGATTGTCGACATGGTGATCTCTAGGTTCGCCGAATCAGGAAGAATATCGTGCAGCGCGATCTCGGCGGTTTCCATGTTGATCGGCTCATTAATTAGAGAAGAATATGCAGAGACACGAATCAACGCGCCTTCCAGCTCGCGAATCGAGGATTCAAACTGGGAAGCAATAAACTCCAAGACTTTCCTGTCGACGTGCGTGCCATCGGCAGAGGCCTTCTTCATTAAAATCGCAATGCGGGTTTCCAGGTCTGGCGGCTGCACATCGGTGATCAGCCCGCCTTCGAAGCGCGTGCGCAGGCGATCTTCCAGGGTCGTCAGCTGCTTTGGAGGACGGTCTGAAGACAAGATGATCTGCTTGTTTGCCTGATGCAAAGCATTGAAGGTGTGGAAGAATTCTTCCTGGGTAGATTCTTTGCCTTCCAAGAACTGGATATCGTCAACCATCAAAATATCGAGATTGCGGTAGCGGCGCTTGAACGATTCTTGCCGGTCGTCGCGCAAAGAATTGATGTAATCATTGGTGAATTCTTCGGAGGAGACGTACTTCACTCGCAATTTCGGCTGCAGCACTTGCGCGTAATTGCCGGCGGCGTGCAGCAGGTGGGTTTTCCCCAACCCGGAACCGCCCCAAATGAACAACGGGTTGTAGGCGCGGGCGGGGTTTTCTGCCACTGCCACTGCTGCACCGTTGGCGAAGCGGTTCGAGGATCCAATAACGAAGTTTTCGAACGTGTATTTGGGGTTGAGGGATCCTTCCCGGTTTGGGTCATGCGCCGGCGCCTCCCGGTGCAGACGACGCGATGCATCCGGTTGTGCGGTCTCAGTCGCTGCGGCTTGTTGCGCTTGCTGTTGTTGATAAGCCTGCGCGAGTTCGTCGAGACTGGCAGCGCCGCGATTAGCACTACCCGCCTCTTCTGCTTTACCGCTCTGCCCACGGAACTCGCTCGAATAATCGCTGCGGTCGTTGTGTGGGGGAAATTCCAATTGTGGATCGTCCGACTGCCGCGCAGCTCGTCCGCCGCGTGCACTCCGTCCGGTTCCAGATGGCGCGCTGGACCCAGTGCCACGGCGTTCGTCGTCACGCGAAGTGCTGGCGAGATCTCGCTGTAAATTCTGTGAATCCCGTGGATCACGCGGACTACGTGCATCGCGTGGGTCGAAGCGCGAGGTATAGCGAGGATCCCTGCTGGCCTGGGCAGGAGAATGCGAAGAATCCCAATCGTCATCCTGCGGAGCGCTAATAGAAACGGCTAATGAGCAGGACTTTCCCATGTAATGGTTCAGGATGCGCACGATGTAGGTCCCCAGATCGTTTTCGATCGTGGATTTCGCAGCTTCGTGCGGGACAGAGATCAGCACATAGCCATTGACCATGGTCACCGGCGTGGCGATTTGGAGGAACGCGCGTTGCGAGTGGTTAAACGACGGTACGTCAGAATCGGGTTGGTCAGAAAAATACAAAAGGTCACTGACCATTTTGTTCCAATTTTCTGCGAGTGTGGACGCGTCGTTTGCCACAGTGCCTCGATTCTTTCTGGGTTGGTCGTTTTTGGGCGGAGCCTCGGCTATTTCTTGTTATTTGTCTGGCATCTTCGCCGCCTTTGGTGGGCCGGGGCTGCCAGGTTGTTGTCCGTGGAATTCCCCAAGGAGATTCCACAGGAGCAACGCTCATGAAATACAGCCTGACCAGTATTTCACAGCGTTATCCACAACTGTGGATAGACCCGCGAGGGAGTTTATCCACAATCCACATGTGATCTGTGGATAACTTTGTATTTAGATTTATCGTTCTCTACCTGCGGTTTTCCCGTAAACCTCAAGTTTGCCTTAAGAGTTATCCACAAGGGATCGGGAAAATCACCTGTGAGAAGATGTGACCACTTATTCTTACCTGCTTGTGTGGAATAGTGTCTAGACGAGAAAGTTTTCCGTACCTACCAGCTGGAATCACAATATTGTTGTTTGCTGTCGTGGAGTTATCTGGCTTGTAGAAAACTCGCAGCACTCCCCCAGGTTGTAATTCACAAGCGCTATTTGTCAGTGCCGAACTACAGGCTTGTGATTTCGGGGGCACCCTGCCGATCGGGGGCTGGCCTGTAGGTTTTCGCCAAGCACAAACGGCGTGTCGATTTGTTATTCCTGCTTGCAGTGACGTAATCTGGCTGAGTCTTTTCACAGTCTCGGACTGTGTGCTTGAGAACCCGTGGCACCCCGCGCCCCTGCGCTTTTCCAAAGGCCATTCGCGGGACGTGTTGGTTCTCGAACTTGTATCTGACGTGCCAGAAAGGCACCGTCGTACCGTTTAGTGAAGGAGATCTACCGTGGCAAAGGGTAAACGCACATACCAACCAAACAACCGTCGTCGTGCACGCGTGCACGGTTTCCGCACCCGTATGCGCACCCGTGCTGGCCGTGCCATCGTGGCAGCTCGTCGCAAAAAGGGTCGCGCAAAGCTGACTGCATAAGTCATGCTTCCCCGCCAGCATAAGCTGACTTCGCCGCAACAATTCCGGCGGACCACCAAAAAAGGGCGGCGGGCAGGCTCTCGCAGTGTAATCGCGCACTGCTACTACCAATCGGGATCAGAAACGCTGACAGTTTCTGGTCCCCGTTTTGGTCTTATTGTCTCTAAGAGCGTTGGCAATGCGGTTGTTCGGCACCGCACCGCCCGCCAACTGCGGCACATTTGCCGCGAACTGTGCGCAGAACTAGACCCATCCGTCGACGTCGTGCTGCGTGCTCTGCCCGCGCTTGTCGACGCCAGCCCTGCCCAATTGCGTAAGGACGTGCGCAGTAGCGTCTTCCGGGCTCTCAAAAAAGCTGAGCCAGCACAATCAGAGAAAGTTTCATGACTCCTGCGAAGCTGCAGCGATGGGACAACCTATGACAAGAAGACTGTAATGCCGCAGCACGAGACGTATTACAACACCGACGGTGAAGCCATCCCACCAGCGCGTGGTCTCGCACGATGGTGCGTGGCGGCGGTGCGGTTTTACCAGCAGAAACTTTCCTCGCAGAAGCCTGTTTCTACCTGCCGCTTCGAACCTACCTGTAGCGCCTATACCCTGGAGGTTTTCGCGCGTCACGGCGTTTTCAAGGGGTTTGTTTATGCTATCGTGAGAATCCTCAAATGCGGCCCTTGGCACCCGGGCGGCTATGATCCGGCACGTTCGTCGGACACCCCGAACGCAAACTAGACCCGACTGCAAGCTAGTCAGTATAAGGATTATTTGTGCTTAATTTCATCTATTATCCGATTTCGTGGATCCTCGGCTTTTGGCGTGACGTCCTCGGTTTCGTGTTGGACCCACACGAGGGATATACCTGGGTATTGTCCATCATCTTGCTGACGATGACCATCAAGGCGTTGTTGGTGAAGCCGATGATCACGCAGCTGCGCTCTTCGCGCAAGATGCAAGAGCTGCAGCCGAAGATGAAAGAAATTCGGGACAAGTACAAAAACGATAAAACTCGGCAGAGCCAAGAGCTGCAGAAGTTTTACAAAGAATCCGGCATGAACCCGCTGGCCGGATGTCTGCCGATGCTGGCGCAGATCCCGGTCTTCATTGGTCTGTTCCACGTGCTGCGCATGTTCAACCGCACCGAAGAACGTCTTGGTTCGCCAGGCTTGTCGGTAGAAGAAAACCGCAACATCCCGAACTACTCCTTCTCCGTCGAAGATGTGCGTTCATTCCTAGATGCTGACATTTTCGGTGTGCCACTGTCTGCGTTCATTTCGATGTCCGAAGACGCGATGGAAACTTTCGGTGCCGACTTCACCCGCTTTAACGTGATTGTCGTGGCCGTTCCGCTGGTGCTGACCATCGCATTGCTGACGCACCTGAACGCACGGTTTACCGTCGGACGCCAAGAAGCACGTCGCGCTGCAGGCAAGACCCCACAGCCAACCGGTGACAATGCCGAGATGATGCAGATGCAGATGGGCATGATGAACAAGATGATGCTCTGGGTTATGCCAGCAATCACCTTGGCAACCGGATTCATCTGGACCATTGGTCTGTTGTTCTACATGCTCACCAACACCGTCTGGACATTCATCCAGACCCGCATCATCTACACCAAGATGGACCGCGAAGAAGAAGCTGAAGAAGAGGCAAAGCGCGAAGCTAAGCGCTCGAGCGCTCCAGCTCCTGGTGTGCGCAAGGTAGACAAGACGACCAAAAAACAGCGCAAATCCCAGGCGCAGAAACAGCAGGGCCAAGCGAATCAGCAGAAAAAGCAAGGCAAGAAGAAGTAATGCTGTCCCAGATCTTTGGTTTACGGCAAGACCTGGCCACCGCTTATCACGAATCTTTGGCCACAGATGCCACCACGCGCGGGTTTATCGGCCCACGGGAGACACCGCGGTTGTGGGATCGCCATATCTACAACTGTGCCGTCATTGGTGAGGCAATCCCAGAAGGTGCGAGAGTGATCGATATCGGCTCTGGCGCAGGCCTGCCGGGAATCCCGCTTGCCATCGCGCGCGAGGACTTGCAGGTGACGTTGCTGGAACCTTTGCTGAAGCGATCTACTTATTTGGCTGAGGTCGTCGACAAGCTCGCCCTCGACAACGTCACTGTGGTTCGAGAGCGGGCCGAAAACCTGGGTAAAGATGCCGCATTCGACGTTGTGACCTCCCGTGCTGTTGCACCGTTAGCGAAACTGGCGCGCTGGTCTTTGCCGTTGTGCCGCCCGGGTGGAATGATGCTGGCGATGAAGGGGGCGTCTGCGAGCGAGGAAATCGAGCGCGACAAAGCCGCGATTAAACGCGCCAAAGGTGGTGTTCCAGAAATCATCACCGTGGGCGCTGAGCTGGATGAACCCACCACACTGATACGTGTTCACCGCGTAAAGTAAGCTCATTGGCATGACACAGCAGCCCCGCTTGATCACGATCGCCAATCAAAAAGGCGGCGTTGGCAAAACCACCAGCGCCGTGAACTTAGCCGCTGCGCTAGCCCATCAAGGCCACACCGTGTTGGTCATTGACCTCGACCCACAGGGTAACGCCTCGACGGCCCTTGGAGTGGAGCATCGTACAGGCACTGACTCCAGTTACGAGGTACTACTCGGCAACGCGACGGCGAAACAAGCCGTGCAACAATCGCCGCACCGCGACAATCTCTGGTGCATCCCGGCGACCATCGATTTGGCCGGCGCCGAGATCGAATTGGTGAGCTTGGTGCGACGCGAATACCGGCTTTCCGACGCATTGAAGAACGGATTCTTAGACGAATACGGGTTCGATTACGTGTTCATTGACTGCCCGCCATCGTTGGGTCTGCTGACGATTAACGCGATGACGGCGGTGGAAGAAGTGATCATCCCGATCCAGTGCGAATACTACGCACTGGAGGGCGTGGGACAGCTACTGAACAACATCACTATGATCCGCGAGCACCTGAACGCGGACCTACACATTTCTGGTGTGTTGCTGACGATGTACGACGGACGCACGAAACTCGCTGAACAAGTCGTCGATGAAGTCCGCGGACAGTTTGGTGCAGTCGTGCTCGGCAACGTCATTCCGCGTTCTGTGCGCGTGTCTGAGGCGCCTGGCTACGGGCAGACGGTGATCGACTACTCCCCTAGTTCGCACGGCGCTTACGCCTATGGTGCGGCGGCGAAAGAATTGGATGAGCGCGGAGACTATATCCCGCACAGCACGACGGGGCCGATTGGCGTGAGTCCAGAAATTTACGAGCAGCTTTCGCAGCAGACTGACGAGGAATCTGCAGAGGCTGCGGAACCAGCTGCGGAACCAGCGGATGAAGGATAAGGAGTAACGAGCTGACATGGCGGAGAAAAAACCCAACCAAAAACATGGCGGTCTGGGCCGCGGCCTGGCTGCACTGATTCCTTCTGCTACCGACGAGGATCAATCTGCACGCCCACGGCTAGGCAACTCGGCAGCGGATGTGATTTTAGGTTCCGCGCTGGGTGATCGGGGGCCCGGCCGTGGACCCGGCGCTGGCTCTGGCGCTGGCAATTCCGGTGTGCCCAAGCTCGGTCGCACCGGTACCGCAGGTTCCGCGAACAAGCAGTCTGGCAAAGCTGATCACGCCGGCGATACTGCCTCGGCGGCAGATAAGACCACCGGCGAGAAAACAGGCGGCGAAAAAGCCAGCAAAGCCGGTGCAGCCGGTAAAGCCAACGTGCCTGGTGCGCCCACGATTTCCTCGGCCACCAGCAGCGCCGCGAGCTCGCGCGGCAGCAGTTTGGGGCCACAATTTGGCGCGACCTATCGGGAAGTACCCGTCGGCCAGATCAGCCCGAACCCGAAGCAGCCACGTACCGTTTTCGATGCCGATGACCTCGCGGAGCTCGTCCACTCCATTAAAGAATTCGGTTTGCTGCAGCCGATCGTGGTGCGTCCGTCGGAGGACGGCTTTGAGCTCATCATGGGTGAACGCCGCTGGCGCGCGGCCTCTCGGGCAGGCTTGTCGACGATTCCGGCCATCGTGCGCCAAACCACCGATGATGCGTTGCTGCGCGATGCGTTGCTGGAAAATATCCACCGTGTCCAGCTCAACCCATTGGAAGAAGCTCACGCCTACCAGCAGCTGCTTGAAGAATTCGGCGTGACGCAGGAACAACTGGCTGATCGCCTCGGCCGTTCACGCCCCGTGATCACCAATACGTTGCGTTTGCTGCGCCTGCCCGTAGACGTCCAGCGGCGCGTAGACGCCGGTGTGCTTTCTTCCGGTCACGCACGTGCTCTGCTGGGGCTGCATGAAAAAGAGCAGATGTCTGAGCTTGCAGAGCGCATTGTCGCCGAAGGGTTGTCCGTGCGCGGCACCGAAGAAGCCGTGGTGCTGCTGAATAAAGGACAAAAACCGGCACCGAAAAAGAAAAATGCGCCGACGCCGCAACCAGAATTTTTCACCCACACCGCAGAACGCTTGGCCGATAAGTGGGATACCAAAGTCACGGTGTCGATGGGTAAGCGCAAAGGCAAAATGGTCGTCGAATTTGGTGACCAAGAAGACTTCGCGCGCATCATGGAACTGATTGACGGCTCTATTGGTTCTGCCGATGCAGACAGAAAAGCAGACGATAAATAGTTCATCGCCTGCGTGCTGGCCTGACGCCTGGCAGTATGGTTGCTGCCAGGCAGGTTAGTAGCTGAGTACCTAAACGCTAAGAAGCGCTAAGTAACGTGAAGAATCGCTGGGAATCGCTAAGACTGCTCGGCTTCGAGCAGTTTCGCGAAGTCATAGGTGCCGGTCTGCATATCATCCTGATCCAGCAGGTACAGACGCTTAACTCCCACGACGATCGCTTCGGCGATCGCATCGCGGTGCTTTGGCTGGGTTAAAATTTGCACGTCCTGCGGGTTAGTTAAATACCCCAGCACCACATCGATAGTGGGCATCTGCGGCAAGCGCAATACTTCCCAAGTGCGCGCGTGATTGCGACAGTCCTGCAGATCGGTTCGCGCAACGATTTCGCGCTGCACGAACCCAGACAGCTTCTCGCCGATCAACGACGAGGTGCCGTAATTCGAACCGAAGAAGAACGTGGCCGCGCCGTTGGCTTTGTCGTTCTGGTAGTGATCGCAGTGCAAACTGATCACGAGGTCAGCGCCAAAAGCATTCGCGATGTCTGCGCGTTCGCGCTCGCTGGGATCATCCATGCGCGGGCGCGAGATAATAGTTTCCACTCCAGCCGCAATCATACGGCCTTCAATGCGGGAAGAGAGATCCCACAAGATTTCTTCTTCGCTGATTTCGCCATAGCGTCCCTGCACGGTGGCACCCTTGTTCGCACCGCCGAGAGCAGGGTTGATCACCACCCGCTTATCGGCAAGCTTCGGGCCGGCGCGGCGGACCGATTCGCGCTCCCGAATCGCTTGGGTGGAACCACCCGTCGAGATGCGTCGTCCCAACAACGACAGCGAATGAACGGTGTTTGGTCCGCAGACACCGTCGTCCTGCAAGCCAGAGTTGAGCTGGTAATTACTCAATGCTTCGTGCGTGTTCTGCCCGAAGTGGCCATCGAGGTTGTGGCTGTAAAAACCGAGCTCTTGGAGTTGCCGTTGCAGCTGTGCGACGTCATCGCCGAACAATTCCTGCCCTGGTTGGAAGGACAGCACCCGAGCGCCCAGCGTGTAAGAGGCATGACGAAGTTCCCGCAGCGTGATCTCATCGATCGTGCCTGATGGGATGATGCCGCGGGATTGCTGGAATGCCTTCAACGCGTGTGCCAATTCAGCGCTGAAGTACTTGTCTTCTTCGCTGAATTTCTGGGTTTTCCAATCGGCCACGTCACCGTTGAAGTTCGACAGCATGCCCAGCCGGGCTAGGGTGGCGCGTGCTTCGGCTACTCGAGCGGAAGAATCGCCGACCTTTAATACTTTCGTCACAACGCTCCCTCGTGCAGCGTGATCGCCGTGGTGTTTGCCATAGTCATGGTGTTGCTTGCTCGCTAATGAACTCTACTGTTCAACTCTACTGAGAAACTGCTCTGTAATCGACGTGATTACAGAACCGCGTCGAGCTTGCTGACGATCTGCTTTTTCGGCAGATTTCCCGTGAATTCGTCGACTTTGGAGCCACCCGAGTAGATCATCACCGATGGGATCGACATGACCTGGAACATGGCAGCCAGGGTGCGCTCTGCATCTACGTCGACCTTGGCTACTTTGACTTTGCCGTCGTATTCCGCAGCAATCTCATCCAGTACTGGGCCCAGCTTCTTGCATGGGCCGCACCACTGCGCCCAAAAGTCGACGATAACTGGGACATCAGATTCCACGACCTCAGATTTGAATGTCTGGGACGTGATATCAACTGTGTTGCTCATGTGAACTGCCACCTCGTGATTTTCTCTCAAGAATTAGTGCGAATTCTAGTGTAGTCACAACCGCAGGGTGCCACGGCGCGCGTGGAATCGATGTGCCATAGTTCAAAGACAACGCTGCGCCAACACCTAATGTTTAACGAGTCAACTGCTAGCGAATTTCCAGCTAATCGGCTGTAGGCGCGGCCTTGGCGTTGCGTTGTGGTTGTGCTTACTGGGCCTTGTCTACTAGGCCCGGCTTATCGGGCCTCGTTTACTCGGCCTTGTTTACTGGGCCGCTAAATATTCGCCAGCATCAATGGCAGCCCGGCAGCCAGAACCGGCAGCGGTGATCGCCTGCTGATAGTGATCGTCGACAAGGTCGCCGCATGCGAACACACCAGAAAGATTGGTGTGCGTGTGCGGATGATTGACCTTCACGTAGCCGGACTCTTCCAAATCGATTTGGTCTTTGACCAAGTCGGTGCGCGGATCTGAACCGATGGCGATGAACAGCGCGGTGACATTCAAATCACTGGTTTCACCGGTGACGGTATCGCGCAACGTCAGACCAGAGACCTTGCCCGCTGATTCCTGGATGGCATCGACTGTTTTGTTGAGCTCCCAGGAAATCTTCTCGTTGCTCTTCGCCCGATCCAGCATGATTTGCGAAGCAGAAAAGCCTTCACGACGGTGCACGATAGTCACCGAACGAGCGAACTTGGTGAGGAAGGTTGCTTCTTCCATTGCAGAGTCACCGCCGCCGACGACGGCGATATCGTGATCGCGGAAGAAAAAGCCGTCGCAAGTAGCGCAGGTAGAAACTCCGCGCCCAGTGAGCGCCTTTTCCCCGGTGATGCCGAGGTGGCGTGGTGCCGAACCCGTCGCCAAGATCACGGTGCGTGCAGCAAATTCTTCATCGCCGACGTAAATCTTTTTAATCTCACCGTCGAGTTCCACGCGGTCGACCAATTCCATGCGAAGATCCGCGCCGAAGCGTTGTGCCTGGGCACGCATCTCTTCCATCAGCTCTGGGCCCATGATGCCCTTTTGAAAGCCGGGATAGTTTTCCACCTCGGTGGTGTTCATCAATTCGCCGCCGTATTCATAACCCTCAAAGACGATTGGCTTGAGATCGGCGCGGGCAGCATACAGCGCTGCGCTGTATCCGGCTGGGCCGGACCCAATAATGGCGACATCATGAACGATCATTATTTTCCTCCGTTGCTGGATATGTCTCCCCGATATTCTACGCGCAATATCTGGTTTATCTCAGCGATGAAGTGCTAGCCACGCGGCACGTCGGGTGTGGGATCACCCACTTGGTTGTCACGGTACCTACCCGTTTTCATTAGCTGGTTCGAGCTCATTAGCCGGTTTGAGCTTTTTCGACGGCTTCCCGCACCGCCTGGCGCGCCCGCCAGCGACGTGACTTCACCGTTCCTGGGGCAACGTTGTGCATCTTCGCGACTTCAAAGATGCTATAACCTGCAATATCCGTCAGCGTGAGCGCCTCACGGTGCTCTGGACTGAGCTGTTCGAGAGCTTCCTGCAGATAGATCTGCGCGTCGACGCTGCTTGCTGGATCATAAGCCAGCGCCGGATTGCGGTCGTGCGGGACCACCTCTGCGTCAATCGTGGGTGTCTCCCGACGGTGCTTGTGATTCAGGTGATCATAACCGGCGTTCATTACCAACCGGTGCAACCAGGTTGTCAGCGCACTTTCTGCCCGATAGGTATTGAGCTTTGTGCTGGCCTTAAACATTGCGTCCTGGACGATGTCATCCACGTCGTGATCATTGCCCGCATAACGACGCGCTACCCCACGAAGACGCCGGCGGTGCTTGGTGAAAATCGCATCGAAGGCGCTGGTATCACCGCGACAAAATTCGTCGACAAGCTGTTGGTCGGAAATCTCGGTTTGGTTGCTGTTCTTGGTCATAATCCCCCCCCGGATGGCGCTTCCCCATGTGCGCTTCCATTACAACCCACAAATGCGAAAAACGCCGCCCGGGATTGCACAGTGGACTGTGCAAGCGAAACCGGACGGCGCTAGGAAATTGTGCTACTGCAGCTGGATATCGTTGATGGTGTTCAAACCAGTGACCATGACATCCCGCAGGCGTAACTCGCCTTCCACGCCGCTGAACTGGATCAATACGCCACCAGAAAACTCGTTACGGCCATCCAAGACCACGTTATTGCGGCCCTCGGTCAGCGTTCCGGTTGCGATGCGTGGCAGCGATTCGCGAGCAATGTTGGCCGGGTCGATGGGGGTTGGCCCTATACCGTCACCATCGCCGGAGACGTCATCGACAGCGAATACCGAGAACTTACCGCCGGCAGTTTCCGACCTGATCACCAAATTCGTCAGAATCACGGGATCCTGAGTGGTGATCAACAAGGCAGGATCTGGTTGGTGCGATTCCCACACTGTCTCTGGCATGCCATCGATAGCCTCGGGAGCTTCTGGGCCATCGGGGAACAGCTGGGCTTTTTGTAGAATCTGCACCACCGGCAGGTCGATCACGGGGGCTTGCGGAGTGCTGGTGGCATGAATGCCCTCACGGGAGACCGGGCTGGAATCATCGTCGGTATTAAACAACGACATGATATAGGCAGCCAGGGCGGCGATGACGATGATGGTCAAGAACGTGAACACCGCGATCACGATGGCTCCACCGCTGGAATAACCACGGGCACCGAAACCGGCGCGCTCTTCGACATCCGGGGTTGCCTCGTCTTCGACAGGCAAGGCCTCGACGGCGCCGGCTTCTTCTTCCTGCTCGCCAGTGATGAATCGCCGTAGGCGCTCAGCGATTTCCCGGGGGGTTGGTTCCAGCAGCTCGGCGGCCTGTGCAGCAGCGTGTGCTGCGGCCGTACCGCTCGGCGCGTGGCTGCCGGTCTCTGCAGTGTGCGCCGCCCCGATGCCGTGGCCGAAGGCGGTGTCAGTGGTGTCAGCGGTTTCAGTGTTGTCACCGGCACCAGCAGTGCCTGTACCGTCTGTGCTCTCGGCGGCGCGTGCACCGTCAGCGTTGTGTGCGCCGTCGGCAGCAGTATCGTGCGTGTCGCTAATGGGCGCAGACTGTGCATCCGCTTGCGGCTGTGCTTGTCCTTCCGCTTGTGGCTGCGGCTGTACCTGTGGCTGTGGCGATTCTCGCGGTTCGGTGACCGTGGACAGCTCTTCCGGCGTCGGTGAGGTCGATTCCACCAATTGCGAAATCGCGGACTTCAACGACGAACGATCGCGCTCAATCGTGTTGTCATCCAACACTGCCGGGAACGCCAGCATCGCGGTTCCCTGCGTCGAAATCCGCACCCGCGCACGGTTATCCAAACCAACGGTTTGCCCATTCTCGTGCGCAGTAGCGATCGTATCGGCGAACGGCACCAAAGCCTCGGCGACAGCTGTTGGATCCAAACCATCGGATTCGGCGACAGTCTTCAAATCGCTACCAGGGATCCAGTCGGCGACCACCAAACAACCCGACCGGTAGGACAGCACCCGAATATTCGGCGCGATGCCCGGGAGATTCAGCTGCGCTAGACGACGGGTACGCCGCGATACCTTGGCGGCTGCGCGGGCCGATTCCGCTGGTGTCATCGCTGCCATCGGAGCATTACCCGTGGTGGTCACAAACGTCAGTGCAACCTCTTTGCCCGTCGCATTTTCTTTGGCTTGCCAGAATTGTGCGCCGGCAACACTGCCGTGATCGCGCAGCAAACGGAAACGGCCGTCCGAGACCGGCGCGCCCGGAGTCAGGCGGGTGCCGCGGACGACACCAGCCGACATCGGTGGTGGAACCGGGCTGGAGTTGAAAGTGTCTTGGGCCAAAAACCGCGAGGAAATATCCTGCAGGTCGATCTCACCGTCGGCGACATCGCTGGATTCGCCAACTTTGATGAACCGCGACAGACCTGGCAACCGCCGAGCCACGCGCGCCAAGGCCTGAATCTCTGGAACCCCAGAAAACGAGAGGACGATGCCGGTGATGGTTATAAAGACCAGACCCGCGATGATCGTCGAGACCAAGGTGCCGGCTGATTGCAGTGCGGGCTGGCTGGCCTCCGGGGCGGCGTCGACAAGCGCCTCGCCCCACGAACTCGGCAACAGACGCAGCACCATGAGTACCGCATATGCGCCGACCAAACCCGCGAGACCGGAACCCAATGACCATCCGGAAGCGCTCAGCACTTCGCGGGCGTGCAGCGAACCGAGCTTGCGGCGCAGCAAAAAGATACCGATGATCGCACCGGTGATAAAACCAAAACCGTTGGCGGCACCCAGCAGAATCACCACGGTCTCGGGGCGCGCGGCAATGACTGGTGCCAACAGCGACAGCGCAATCTTCGTTGCGGTGATACCAGCGATGATGAACGTCGGTGTCCAGGCTTCTTCACGTGCATAGAACACGCGCAGGTGCAGCAGCACTAGCGCGTACGGGATCAAGGTGAAAGCAGAAAAGCTCAGCGTCCAACCCAACAGCACGGCGCTATCTTCGCCGAACAGGCCGTACTGGAACAGGCCCTGCGCGATAGGGGTGCCGAAGGCGGTAAAGAACACCACGATCGGGATCAGCGCGATAAATGTCAGCTTGGTGGCCACTGTGAGGTCGCGCACGACGCCCTTGTGATCGCCGTCGGCCGCGTTGCGGGAAAGCCGCGGCATGATAGCGGTCAACAGCGTGACGCCAATGACGCCATATGGCACCTGGATCAACAGCCATGCCTGCTGGTAAATGATGGGAGCTTGGGCGTCGGCAAGCGCACCGATACGCGTGGTGATGACGTAGCCCAGCTGGGAAATCGCCACGTACACGACAATCGCGGCGGCCATGCCACCGAATTGCTTCAGGCGGGCATCCAAGCCCCACAACGGCTTCAGGTTGACCTTCGCTCGGCGCAGGTACGGCACCAGAATCAGGCACTGGACGACGACACCCGCGGTGGTGCCCAAGCCCAGCAGCAGCACGTGTATGTCGGTGATCGGCGACGGCGCTGCCGGGTTCAACGAGCCGGGGACCGTCCAGTAAAGCAGCAGAATCCCGATGGAGATGATGTTGTTCGCCACCGGCGCCCAAGCCCCAGGCGCGAAAATTCCTTTGGTGTTGAGCACCGCCTGGAACAGGGCAAACAGCCCATAAAACACGATCTGCGGCAGTAACAAGAATGCGAACGACGTCGCCTGGACTTCGTTGACCTGCCCCGATTCCGGCAGCATTACTCGGGTAATCCACGGCGCTGTCAGCAGCGATAACAGCGTAATTGTGCCGAGCAGGGTGATCGCCAGGGTGAATAATCGTCGGACGAAGGTCTCTCCCCTATCGGGGTCTTCCTTTTCCGCACGGACCAACACCGGAACCACCAGTGAGGTCAGCACCGCACCAAGGACGATCTCGGTGATCAGGTTGGGCAGCGTGTTCGCCGTGTTGAATGCCGAAGCTACCGCGGCACCCAAGGTCGCAGTGATTAAGACATTGCGCAGAAATCCCGTGATGCGCGAAATCAGCGTGGCGATCGCCATGGAGCCGGTCGCGCGCACGACATCAGCATCGCTGGCTTTCTCGTCAACGCGGCCGCGGCGCAGGTCTGATTTATCTTCTGCGTCTAAAACTGCGACGGGCTGCGGGCGCTTTTTGGGAACCGGTGCTGGTGGTGTCGGCTCGACGATGCGCCCGCGAGTAGATCGAACCGAACCAAATTCAGTCTCTGTCAACGACACACCAATCTGTTCATGCTAATTCTTTCTGCGACGCCGCACCCGAAGCGTCACGGCGGTGGCCAACAATAAAGTCAACCCCGCGATGACGCCATACAAGATCACAGAATCGTTCCGAGTATTGACCGTGATTTCCACGGGCTGCGAAATTCCGGAGCCTTCTTCCGTAGAAAGCCAAAGCCGGATGTCGGTTCTGCCACGATCTGCAGGTATATCGGCTGTCATTGATACGGTAATCGAGCCGCGAGCGGGAATGCTAACTTGCTCCGGCGTGTTGAGACGCGTTCCTTCCGGGGATGCAAAATCCAGGTGCGTCGTCACCGGCAGCGGGAGCTGATTCTTGGCGACGACGAGCAGCGGTGAGGAATCGGAGACTCGGGTATAGACGTTGCCCGGTGGTGCCAGCGAAACGGATTCGCGCAGTTCTTTTAATACCGCGCGGTTTGCGTTGATGCGTTTCGCGGTGCCGGTGACGGCCTCGTCGTAAGTGCCAATACTATTGCGGCGGTGGTGCGACAGTGCGATGAGCATATCGCGGCGCAGCGACAGCGTGTATTCGTAACGTGTCAGGGCGATGTCTGGGTCGTTGTTCATGATCGACATCAGCTCGTTGATGTAGCGCACCTGTTGGCGCACCTGGGTGACTTCCAGGTCCGTGAATACTGCCGGGTCTGGGTAGGGGCTTCCCGACGCCGTCTCCGGGATTGCTGGATCCGCGATTGCGGCGTTGCCTTCGGTAACGGCGTTTTCCGCTAGTGCCGACGACAGTGGCCGGGCCACGATACCGGGTTCAGTCAGCAGTTCGGCTGCGGTCTCCAGCAGCGTATCGGCGATGGGTGCTTCGACGAGCGCGGGCAGAAGCGCGATGGTGCCGGCTGGGTGGTGGTTCGGCTCTGCCTCACTATTGCCGGTTCCGTTGCGCGCGGCGGTGCGCAGGGTGCTGGTCGCGGTGATGGTGCGCGCGTGGCTTGAGGCTTTTTCTGCCCCGGTGCGGTAGTCCAGCGGCTTGTAGGCGGCGGTCACTGGGTTGTCGCCGGTGTCGTTCAGCGTGGCCGCGAGGGCCCCGTCGTAGGTGGACACCCGCAAATTGGTTGCGGGGTCGTTGATGGCATCGGCGGCGGAGGGCACAGCATCGTCGGCAAGCAAGGCGTGCGCACCGTCGGGAAGGTTTCCTAAAGAAAAAGATGTTTCCCGTGAAACATAGCCACTTCCCGGCAACAGCACGGGTTCGGCCTCGAGCCCGAGAATGCGCTGCAGCAGCTCCGGGCCGCGGTCGGTGGCTTCATGGAGCAGCCAGCCGTCGTGAGTGGAATGCACTGCGTTCAGGTCAGTATTCGACCACGGCATCGCCATCACGCAGTCGAGCCCACGCAGCATGTCCAGCCAGCTGCGCGCAGCCTCTGCTCCCCTGCCGTGCTCACCGAGGTCAGGTTCACGTGATGCGCCCCAAGAATCCCGCAGGCGCACCGGCTCATTATTGATCTCCGGCCGGGTGTCATTGACGTAGTAGCCCTCGGTCATGCGGTATGCCATATTCACCACCGCCGGATCCAGAGCCATGCAGGCCGCGCCACCCAAATCATGGCTGCGATAGCTTTCGACGAGTTCATGCAACCGTCCGCCTGCGGAAATCTGTTCGGTGAAATCCTCTGAACGCACGATCAGCGGATCATCACCCGTCGCTCCCGGCACCGGATCAATGGCAGTCGAAACCGGCACGATGACCGACAGCCCGCGTTCCTCGCGCGCCGGACCGTGCGGTGGCAATGCTGGAAATTCTGGGGCAAATTCGGGCACAAATTCGGGATCGCGGGCGTCGGCAAGCGCCGCGGAATGCTCAGCAAAATCCTGTGCCCCGCCGACGGTGAGCACCATCCGCTCACTGGCTAAATGCACCGGGTCGCCATCCTGTAGACCCGTCAGAGTAAACAGCAAGGGATAGGACCCCGGCGTGTCGATGCTCAAGCTCGGTGACGCGGACAATGCAGTATCAATGTCAAGAAAAGCGCTGGTAGAGGTCTCTGGGTCCACTGCATCGAGGTGCATCGCATTGCCCCAGTAGGGGAAATCGCCAGTGGCCAGGGTTGCCTGGGCCTGGTCTGCCGATTCCACCGCGCTCGCCCTCCGCACGGTCACCTGCACGTCGGTGAGTTCTGATTTCGAGCGATTATCAATGCGAAACTCTGCGCGCAGCTGATGCTCCAGCCCGACGGCGCTGGTGGCCGGAGTGCCGGAATCGGCATCGTGTAGGGAGAGTAAAGACAACGAGATATCTTCGTCGGCATGCGGATCATGCGGCAGGCCCCACAGCTCAGACCGGTCTGGTGAAACCGGCACCGGTTCTGGTGCGGCTGCGGCGACAGGGCTAGTAAACGGCAGGGCAACTGGTGCGCCCGCCAGCGTCGTGAACGCCGCGAGCACCGCAATCATCGACGAAGCAGCCCAGCGACTCATCGCGGCGTGATCCTTCCCGCCTCTTTTTCCGCGCGCGCTAAATCCGGCAACAAGTCGTGTGCCCGCCGGGCGAGTTTGCGTTCGTCAGCATAAGCGAGTCGCTCAATCAATTCGGCAGCCGGAATCCAGGACACTTCCGTGACCTCGGGATCTTCGTCGTTAAGCCAACCGTCGACAAAACGCAACAGGTGGTGATGCACCGTTTTATGGATGCGCACCCCGTCGGAGACGAACCAATAGTCAATGACGCCGAGTGGCTCAAAAACCTCGCCGTGGATGCCGGTTTCTTCCCACACCTCGCGCTCCGCGGTTACTTTATGGTCTTCGTCCGGCTCCACGTGGCCCTTGGGCATCGACCACAGCAAACGGCCGCGACGGTCCAGGCGTCCGATGAGTGCGACATAGATCGTCGAAAGATCAACCTCGCCATTTTCGGCTACGGCCTCGGCCAGACCAGACAGCACCAAACCACCCGCTGAAGTCTCGGTGCGGGTTTCCATTACGGAGCGCTGGTGTCCCTGCCCGCGCCGTGGTGGCGCATTTTTGTTCGCCTGCTTGGGGCGCTTGCTGCGCCGGGGCTTGTGCGCTGCCGAGCTGGGCTTTTTCTGGGCGTGCGTCTTGTCGCCGGCTTGCGGTGCGGCGTTACCATTGTTGCCCTTCGGCGAATTGCTGCTGGTGTTGCTGTTGTTAGAGCTGCTGCCGTTGCTGCCGCTGGCGTTGTTGGATCCGCTGCCGCTGGCGGGAGTGCGACCTCCCCTCTGTGATGCCGAGCGACGCCGTCTCCGGCGCCGACTTTTGTGGCTATTTTCCTCGTTAGTCATTACCCATGATCGTAGTAGACTAACGGAGGTGAATTCTTCAGACACCCAGCAGATTGCTTTGTTAGCACGCGCCACCGAAGCCGTTCGCGAACTCTCCCCACTTCTGGCGGGATTGGTGCAACGATTCGATGAGGCCGGGTATCAGTTGTTTTTGGTCGGCGGTTCTGTCCGCGATGCGATGCTTTCGCGTCTGGGACATGATCTAGATTTCACCACCGACGCCCGCCCGGACGTCGTCAAGCCGATTTTGGATGAGTGGGCCGAGACCGTGTGGGATACCGGCATCGCATTCGGCACCGTTTCTGCGGTGAAAAAAGGCGAACAGATAGAGTTGACGACCTTCCGCTCCGATGCCTACGACGGTGATTCCCGCAATCCCGTCGTCGAATTTGGCGACACCCTGCAGGGCGATTTGATCCGCCGTGACTTCAAGGTCAACGCCATGGCGGTGGAATTGATGCTTGACGACGAAGACCCGTCTGTGGTGACTGGTCGCTTCCACGATCCCGTTGGCGGTTTCGAGGACATGGTCGCCGGCGTGCTCGATACCCCGGATTCGCCCGAGATTTCTTTCCATGATGATCCGCTGCGCATGTTGCGTGCCGCTCGCTTTGTTTCCCAACTTGGTTTGCAGATTGCCGACCGGGTGCGGGAGGCAATGACGACGATGGCTTCCGAGATCAACCGCATCACCGTCGAGCGCGTGCAGGTGGAACTGGACAAGCTGATGGTTGGTCTAGACCCAGTGGCCGGCATCGAGGTGCTCGTCGACACGGGCTTGGCCGAGTACATTCTGCCGGAGATTCCGGCCCTGGCGATGGAGCCGGATGAGCACTTGCAGCACAAGGACGTATATAAACACTCGTTGACGGTGCTGCAACAAGCAATAGATCTGGAAGACCCCGACCAGGAGCCCGATCTCGTGCTGCGTTGGGCGGCATTGTTGCACGATATTGGCAAGCCAGCGACGCGGGCGAAAAAGCCCGGCGGTGGGGTAAGTTTCCATCACCACGAGGTGGTCGGCGCGAAGATGACGCGCAAGCGCTTGCGCAAGTTGAAATATCCCAAGGCAGTGACCGAAGACATCGCCAATCTGGTCTTTTTGCACATGCGTTTTCACGGTTTCAGCGAAGGCGAATGGACCGATTCCGCGGTGCGCCGGTATGTGACTGACGCCGGGCATCTGCTGCCCCGACTGCACAAATTGGTTCGTGCGGACTGCACCACGCGCAACCAGAAAAAGGCGCGCCGCCTGCGCCGTGCCTACGATAACTTGCTTGCCCGTATCGACGAGATTCAGGAAAAGGAAGATCTCGCGCGGGTGCGCCCGGATTTGGATGGCAACGAGATCATGGAGGTCTTAGGCCTGCAACCAGGTCCGGAAGTTGGCAAGGCTTGGGCGTATTTGAAGGAACTGCGATTGGAGCACGGCCCGCTGGGCAAAGAAGAAGCGATCGCCAAGTTAAAAGAGAAATGGGAGCAGTAATTGTCTTCGCCGGCAGCCGAGCCACCCACCCCGCGTAGTTGGCGCGAGTCCGTTCGTGCCGGTCTGCGGGAAGCGGCGCCGGTGACCCTCGGCCTCGTACCGCTGGGGCTTGCATTCGGAGTGTTTATTACCCAACTCGGCTTCGCTTGGTGGTGGGCGCCGGTTTTCTCGGTCGTGATTTATGCCGGCTCGATGGAGTTTCTGGCTCCGGGGTTGATGACCGCCGGGGTGGGACCACTGTCGGCGGCGCTGACCGGATTCATGGTCAACTTCCGGCATATTTTCTATGGGTTGAGTTTCCCACGTGAACGCGTACGTTCGGTAACGGGCAAAATCTATTCCACCTATGCCTTAACGGATGAGTCTTATGCGATCACTGCGGCTCGTCCGCAAGATGCCCCGGTTGATGGGACCCAATTATTGGCGGGACAAATTGCGTTGCAATGTTCTTGGGTGGGTTCTGGCACGTTCGCTGCCATTACGAGTGCGGCACTCCCCGACAGTATCGAGGGCATGGATTTCGCCTTGACCGCACTGTTTATTGTGTTGGCCTGGGAAGCGTTCAATAATCACCGTGACTACTCGCTGTTGCTCGTCTCTGGTGTTCTCGCCGTTGTGTGTGGAGTGCTGTTGCCGGGGCAGATGCTGGTGGTCGCTTTGACTGCATACTTTGGCTTTTTAGTTGCGCGTCACCTCTCCCCTACCTTTGATTCCTGGGTGGAACTTCGGCGTGAACCTCGCAACCAGGCCCGCCACGGCAGTATCGCCACTGCACGATTCAGTGACCGCCACCGGCACGTGGGCAACATCGAAGCGGGTGAGCAGTAATGGAAAATTATGGTTTGCCCGCCGGCATGAGCTTGTCGCAGGTGCTCGCGGTGTTGATCCCGGTGGCGCTCGTGACGCTGGCGTTGCGTCAAATCCCGTTCTCTTTCATCAGGCTCATGCGCGGTAGCCCGCTGGTGAGCCTGTTGGCGGTATTGATGCTCGCCGGCGTGATGGTGGTGCTGGTCATTTACACGATTTTCGAGCGCCCGTTTTCTTTTGCGGTTGTGCTTTCGACGCTTGCTGGTATCGCGGTGACCGTGGGCTTGCATCGGTGGCGCCGCTCGCCAGCGCTGTCGATTATTGGCGGCACGGCTGCTTACGTAGCGTGCATCAACCTGATTTTTGCTTGATGCGGCTTAAGGCTACGGGTTTAGCCGAGTTCCGGGAATCGCTGCTGCGCTTCCACCCACCAGGCTTCGAAAGCGTCGTTACTTAACCGCTTGGTGGTGATGTCCGGATAGTCGCCGTAAGTGTCAGGGTGCGGCACTGTGGTCTTCGGAATATCGATCTGCCCAGCGCGTGTGAGTTTTTCTTGTGCGGTCCCTGGCTTGTCGACGTGCGCTGCCCCGGCAATGGTTTCTTCCGGCGTCAACGCAATCATGCGGTGCACGACGCAGTCATTTCCGGTTTCTTCGAGATCCGCCAAATGGATCGCCGTACCCGCACCGGGAATGGTCAAAGTCAGGCGCGTATAAAGATGTTTCACGTGAAACATTCCCCTTTCTGGTAGCTTTCCGGCTATCCCTGAACGTTGAGCTTGTCTCCCGCCTCTTTTATTGAGGCGGTTTCCATTGGATCGCGGGCTGGGCCTTGCACCACCGAACCGTCAGCAATGTTAAACACGGAGTTGTGCGCGGTGCAGCGTACTTGATCGCCTTCCACTTTGGTGATGAGGTTGCGCTGGTGGGGACAGCGTTGTGAATAGGCCAGGTACGTTCCGGCCTGTGGTTGCGCGATAATAAATCCGTCAGCAATGATTGCGGAACCAACCGGCACCTCAGCCTTGGCCACTTCGACGGAAGGCTCCTCCCCGCATGCGGCCAGGAAAGCGCCAGCAACGGTGGTGGCAGAACCTAAAAGAAACATTCGGCGGGAACAGTTTTTAGCCATGTGATGGTCACTCCTATAACGTCACAGTGTCGTTAATCGGTGGGGTTTTAGTAAGGGTCTAATAGGACGTTCAATTATTGATTATCGGCTTGTTCGGCGGCTTTCCGAAGCGCGCCAACATCAACCGCGGGAGCAGCCGACTTTTCTTCCGCCGCTGCCCCACCACCAGACGAGCAACACCCACCGGTCGTTTCGCTGTTTTGCTTCGCGCTGACATTCTGGTCATACAGCACCGCGGTACGCGCTCCCAGGTTTGCGCCATAGGATAACGCGATGATGCCAACGATCGTCGTCAAGACCGGGATCGCCCACATGAGGCCCGTCGCTTGCAGGGAAACCAAAGCACCGAAAATGAAGCTTGCTGCTGCGACTAACCAGATGGGGCCGGCCACCGCGTGCGAGGTGATCCAGGCTTCCGGGGATTTGCGAGCTTCGTGGACGCGAAGTCCAACAATGCTGTTGCCGGGTAGTTTTTTCATCGTGGCGAGCCCACCCACCACGAGAACGACGGCGGCCAAAGCGAACAAGATAATGGAAACGACGATCATGCCCTCAGTCTAGCCCTGCCTGCAGGAATGAGGAAAACACTTCGCTATGCTTAAAACGTCCTGAATCCCACCGTCTAGAATTATGAGTTTTCTATGAGTGTTCGTAAGGTCAGCTCTTCGTTGCTGTTCCGCGTCGTGGTGGCGATCATCCTGGGGATCGTCACCGGTTTGTTCTTCCCGGAATGGCTTGCCCGAGTGTTCGTCACCTTCAATGGTCTGTTTAGTCAATTCCTCGGCTTCTTCGTCCCTGTTCTCATCTTCGCCCTGATTACCCCTGCCATCGCGGGGCTCGGCCGAGGTGCCGGCAAATGGCTTGGCATCACCACCGGCATCGCCTATGCGTCGACCATTGGTGCTGGCCTGCTGGCTTATGCCGTCGCGATTCTAGTTTACCCGGGCTTGTTGGGTGACCAGCGTCTTGACCTCAACGTCAGCGACGTCGAAGAAGGCGCGTTGGCGCCGTACTTCGAGGTGGAAATGGCTCCGCCATTTGAGATCGTCACCGGCCTGTTGCTGGCTTTCGCCATCGGGCTGGCAATGACTGCCATACCATCCCCGGGTCTGCTTAAGGGCATTCGCGAGTTCGAGAAGATCGTCATGAAGGTCATTACCGCTTTCGTGATTCCGCTGCTGCCGTTGTTCATTTACGGAATTTTCTTGAACCTCGCGATGAACGAGAACCTGGGCGACGTCATCAATTCCTTCGCGCGTGTGCTCGTGCTGTCCGTCGTCATGACCTGGGTCGTGATCGTGCTGCAGTACCTGATCGCGGGAGCGCTGGCGCGCCGCAACCCGTTTAGCGCGCTGAAGAACATGCTGCCGGCCTACTTCACCGCACTCGGAACTTCCTCGTCCGCGGCCACCATTCCGGTGACGTACAAGTCGACGCTGAAGAACAACGTGGCTCCGAACATCGCCGGATTCGTAGTGCCGCTGGGTGCGACCATGCACCTGTCTGGCTCCATGACCAAGTTGGTACTCTACGCTTTCGCCATCGTGTACTTGTCGAGCCTGGAGGTCAGCTTCGGTCTGGCCCTCGGCTTCATGCTGTTGTTGGGCATCATGATGGTGGCAGCCCCTGGTGTTCCTGGCGGAGCAGTTTATGCTGCACTGGGACTATTGGGCAGCATGCTGGGATTCGACGAAGACATGCTTGCGCTGATGATCGCGGCCTACATTGTGGTGGACTCGTTCGGTACTGCCGCGAATATTACTGGCGACGGTGCGATTGCCATGCTTATTAACAAGTGGACGAAAAACGGAACCACCGCTGACGGTGCACAGCTTCCTGATGACTATGACGCTCCGGATTTCGGTGATGAAGACGCAGTTTCACAGACTGTGACTCCGGGAGAAGCTGCCCAACCACAGCGCGATAATCTGCGCTAATTACGGCAGGCGCGCTAAGACGCGTGCCGGTTTAACTACACAAAAGACGACGTTTCACGTGAAACGTCGTCTTTTTCTATGCGGCGTCTTGCCTGCAATATCAGCTGCGTGGAATGTCAGCTGTGTGCAACGTCAGCTGTGGAGGTCGCTAGCCGCAGTGGTAGTCAGCCCAACGGGTAGCCGTTTACCGGGTGGCTGCTTTCATCTCTGCCACATAGCGGGAAACCTCGTCGGCGAGTGCGTTGAGATCGAACTTGTTGCCAGCCTCCGAAGATTCGACGCCCGCAGAGATGATGCGCGTGATTGCCGAGCCGGTAATCGCCCCCGCTGCCCCAGCGTCCAAAGCGGCGCGAACGTGCTCGGGTTTAGAGATTCCGAATCCCAGCAGAACTGGTGGGCCGTCGAAACGCTGGATGGCATCTACGACAGAGTCCAGACCACCGGACTCTGCTTCTTTATCAGCGCCGGTGACACCGTGGCGTGAAAGCGCATATATATATCCCGACGAATTCTCACTGACGGCGCGCAGGGTGTCGTCGTTAGCGCGGGCCGGGGCGATAAAGATTTGCGAAATCCCGGCTTGTTGTGCCGCCGCGACGAATGGGGCTCCCTCGCGGGTGGGCACGTCGGGAATCAGAATGGAATCTGCACCGGCGGCAGCACAGGATTGGTAAAACTCTGTGGTTCCCTTGCTCACCGCGAGATTGCAATAGACCAACAGCCCGATCGGAGTCTCGGGGAACTCCTCGCGGATCTGCCGCAATTGCTGCATGGATTTATCCAGGCTCGCACCGCCACGCAATGCACGCTGGTGAGATTTTTCAATCTCCGGACCGTCGGCAACTGGGTCACTGAAGGGAATGCCGATCTCCAGTGCATCGGCTCCAGCATTAACCGCCGCCCGAATCAGCTCGAGTGAAGCCTCATAGCTGGGATCACCGAGCATGAAAAACGGCACAAAAGCGCCCTCGTGCTTGTCGCGAAGATCAGCAAACAGTGTTTCGTAACGTCCCATGATTATGCCTGACCCTTTTCGTTGTCCCGGTTATCTTCATCGCTTTTGTCATCCGCATAGCGCGCCCAGGCGCCAGTCTCGTCTTCGACATCACCCAACACGTGACGCACGTGATCGATATCTTTATCACCACGACCAGACAGTGAGACCACGATGGAGATATCTTCATCTTTGCGCTTCAGTGCATACGCCAGCGCATGCGACGACTCCAGCGCCGGAATGATGCCTTCTTTTTGTGCGAGCAATTGGAATGCCTCGAGTGCTTCCGTGTCAGTGATGCCGACATAGGTTGCACGGCCGGTGGCATGCAAGTGTGCGTGCTGTGGGCCGACTCCGGGATAATCCAACCCGGCAGAAATCGAATACGATTCATCGACTTGCCCTTCAGCGTTACGCATCAAATACGAACGCGTGCCGTGCAAGATGCCAACGGTTCCCTGCGTAATGGTGGCGCCGTGACGTCCGGAATCGACACCCTTACCGCCGGGCTCGGCTCCGACGAGTTCAACGTCGGGCTCGTCGATGAAATCCGCAAACATACCAATCGCGTTTGAACCTCCGCCGACGCAGGCGACGACAACGTCGGGAAGTCCGCCGGTGCGTTCAATCATCTGGGCCTTCGCCTCGGTGGAAATCACGCGGTGGAATTCCCGCACGATGGTCGGAAATGGGTGCGGGCCGGCTGCGGTACCGAGCAAATAATGCGAATCCTCGAAGGTTGCGGTCCAATCGCGCAAGGCTTCGTTTACTGCATCTTTCAGCGTCCCGGAGCCAGTCTCCACGGAGACGACTTTTGCGCCCATGAGTTCCATGCGGAACACGTTTGGTGCTTGACGACGCACGTCTTCGGCTCCCATGTAGACCACGCACTCGAGATCCAGTAGCGCGCAGGCCAATGCCGTTGCGGTGCCATGCTGGCCAGCGCCGGTCTCGGCGATCACGCGAGTTTTACCCATGCGTTTGGCCAACAATGCTTGACCCAGCACCTGATTGGTCTTGTGCGCACCACCGTGCACGAGATCTTCACGCTTCAGAAAGATCCGCGCTTTACCACCCAAGCGGGTGGCTTCGGTGAGCGGCGTTGGGCGACCCAGGTAGTCCTTGAGCAAGCGCGCCAGTTCCTCTTTGAATGATGGATCCTCCATGGCGTTGACGAAGGCTCGCTCTAATTGATCCAACGCGGGGATTAGAGATTCGGGGACGAATTGCCCGCCGAATTCGCCGAAATATGCCGGCAGGATGGTCGCACGGTCGTTGCTCATGGTGTGTCCTCGTCTGCTGATTACTCGTCGTAAAGAACTTTAATGGGATCGTCTGTGGTTTCGCGATTGGCTTTACGATGGGGATTTACACGAATACTGGTTCCAGTTTATCCCTGCGGCTGCGTGTAGTCGCGGATGGTGTTGAAGATGCTACGAAGGATCGCGGAATCCTTGCGTGGTGCTGCAGCCGGGCCCGCACTTGCGCCGTCCGTGGCGGCAGCTGGCGCGACTTCGACCCCGGAATTGAGATCGATACCGAGGCAGTTGGTCTCGAGGGCACCGTTAATATTGTCGGCACCGATTCCACCGGCGAGCACTACCTGCGGCTTGATCTCCTCGGGAATCCGCGCCCAGTCGAAGGAAGTTCCGCTTCCCCCCTGCCCTGCGTCGAGTACCAGCTTGTCCGCTGTACCCGGAACGAGAAGTTCGTGGAGGCGTTCCGGTTCTACTTCCGAGGTAGTCATGGAAATCGCGCGCCAGATCTCGAGGCCGGAATCTTTGGGGTCACAGCCGGCGTCGCTAAGCTCGGTTCGCACCGCTGCGAGCAACTCCTCTTCCCCGGTGATGGAACCCTGGTACGGGCTGTGGATCTGCAGGGCGTGGATACCCGGTTGCACCAATTCGGCCCAGCCATGGGTTCGGCGTGATACCGCGACGTAGCGTAACCCGGGTTCGTCGGCGATGATTTGTTGTGATGTTTCACGTGAAACATTGCGCGGAGATGCTTCTTCGAAGATCAAACCGCCGTAGACTGCCCCTGCAGCGCGCGCTGCTTGCGCGGTGCTTGGCGTCGTCAAACCACAGACTTTGTTATGACCGTAGACCAAGGCGCGGGCTGCCCAATCGGTATCTGGTTGTGAGGACAATTGTGAGCCCACCAAGAAACCGGAAGCATGTGCGCCCAACATCCGTACCGCTGTGTTGTCGCGAATTCCCGATTCCGAAATTGCGAGCGTTCCTGCAGGCAGCAACTCTGCCAATCGGGCGGTGCGTGAGAGGTCGATGGAAAGATCGTGCAAGTTCCGGTTGTTGATTCCCACGATTCGTGCGCCGAGACGCAGCGCGCGGGCGACTTCGTCCTCGTCGATTACTTCGGTGAGCACGTCCAGCCCTAATTCGTCGGCAAGCGCTGCGAGCTGAGCGTATTCCTCGTCATCCAATACCGAAAGCATCAGCAAAATCGCATCGGCACCGTAATAGCGCGCAGCATATAACTGCACCGGATCGATGATGAAGTCCTTGCACAACACCGGCAGATGTGTCGACATGGACACGGTCGCCAAATGGTCATAATCGCCACCAAAATGCTCCGGCTCGCACAACACGGAAATTCCGGCGGCATAGCGGGAATACACTCTCGCCAATTCGCCCGGCTGATAATCTGCGCGGATCAGCCCCAGCGAGGGTGACGACGACTTACATTCCATGATGAACGCCTGCGGACGTGCACGCAGTGATTCGTACAAACTGCGCCCGGAACGCGCCAGCTGCGTGCGGTCAACGTGCGCGATGCGCTCGGCAATGGCTTGCAGGTGCGTGCGGCGCTGCGCGACGATATTTTCCAACACCGTGGGTAATTTATCGCTCACCGTAATCTGCCTCCTCGTGGGTGGCCAACCAATTCTGTACGGTTCCGTCGTTGATAATCGTGCGTGCCATCTCGGTGCCCTCGGCGATGGAAGCAGCCTTGCCGCTCACATAGAACATCGCTCCGGCGTTCACCGCGACGGCGTCGTGATGCGCCTGCGGTGCGCTGCCGCCAAAAATGGCGCGGATGGCCGCTGCATTCGCTGCCCCGTCGCCGCCTTCCAGATCGGACAACTGATGGCGTGTGGCCCCGATCTCCTCCGGGGTCAATTCATAGCGGGAAATCTCGCCGTCCTGCAGCTCCCAGATCGTGGTCGGACCATGCACAGCAAGCTCGTCAGTGCCGGAACCGTGGACGACCAGTGCGCGCTTGCGACCTAATTCGCGGAAAACCTCGGCGATGGTTTGGCCCATTTCTGGGCGGGCGATGCCCATCAACTGGTACTCCGGGCGTGCCGGTGACAGCAGTGGGCCCAGCGTATTGAACAAGGTGGGTACTTTCAGAGCTTTACGCACGGGCATAACGTGCGCGACGGCCGGGTGGTACGCCGGGGCGAACAAGAAGGTGAACCCGGAGTTTTCAAACTGCGTGACCGCGCGGTCCACATCTAGATCCAAAGGAATATTCAGCGCCTCCAGCACGTCGGCAGAACCCGAGCGCGAGGAAACCGAGCGGTTCCCACCTTTGACCACCTTCGCTCCCCCAGCGGCTGCCACGAGTGAAGCCGCGGTGGAAATATTGATGGTGTTCGTGCCGTCGCCACCCGTGCCAGCGGTATCCAACAACCCTGCACCAGTGATGGGGAATGGTCGCGCGGCAGCGATGAAGGCCTGGGCGGCGCCAGCAATATCGGCGAAGGTCTCGCCGCGGGTGCGGATCGTGGCCAAGAGCGCAGCGATGTGCACGTTTTCGTATTCACCGACCGTCAGCGGTTCGAAGACCTCGCGCGCTTGTTCAATAGTGGGATCGTGGTTGTCCAAGTACGCCAGCAGGCGATTCAGCGGCGCAGCGTTGGTTCCAGAGTTGGCGTCAGCGTTATCAGTCATCAGCACTTCCCTTTCGTCAAAAACTCGATGCAGCGATTCAACAAGATGGGGCCAGTCGGGCTCAAGATGGATTCCGGGTGAAACTGCAAACCCAAACACGAGCCATCGGGTGCATAGGCGGCCATCGCCACATCCCCCAAGTCAGTTTCCGTGGTTGCCAGGACTTCCAGCTGCTCTGGTGGATTCGCACACGCCAATGAGTGGTAGCGCGCCACCGGCACCAGACGGCCGACGTGGTCGGGTTTGTCCGGCTCCTGGTCAATCGTCAGCCCGGCAAACAGTGGGTGCTGTGCGCCTGCATCCGTCAGCGTCATCGGTACTGAGCGTCCATGCACCGGACCACAGGGCTCCACGCTGCCGCCGTAGTGTTCTAGCAGAGCTTGGAATCCCAGGCAGATTCCGAGTACCGGAATTTCGCCGTGGATGGCGTCGAGAAGCGCCATCATGTTTCCTGTCTCGCGCGGATGCCCCGGCCCCGGTGAGAACAACAGCAGGTCCGGCTTCGCCGCCAGCACCGTCTCGACGGGCACGGTGTTGCGGAAGACCGTGCAGTGGTGCCCGGCGAGTGCGTCGACAAGGTTATAAATAAACGAATCGCGGTTATCGATCACCACGACATGCGGTTGTGTGCTCATCGTGCCACCTCCACTGGTGCCCCCAAAGCGACGGCATCGAGTACCGCATACGCTTTATGTACTGTTTCGTCGGCTTCGGATTGCGGCGTGGAATCACGCACGACGCCGGCTCCTGCCTGAATGATTGCTTGCCCACCGCGCACGAATGCGCTGCGGATGACGATGCAGTTATCCATGCGCCCATCGCCACCCAGATAGCCAACCGCGCCGCCATAGGAGCCGCGACGCTTACCTTCCACCCCACGCAACAGATCGACCGCACGCAATTTCGGTGCGCCGGTCAGGGTACCCATGTTCATGCATGCACGATAAGCATCCAGGGCGTCGAAATCTTCGTGCAGCGTGGCGGTCACACGGGAGACCAGGTGCATTACGCGTGAATACCGGTCGACTTGCAGCAACTCGGCGACCCTCCGCGTGCCGGGAACCGCGACGCGGGCGAGATCGTTGCGCGCGAGATCCACCAGCATCGTGTGCTCCGCGAGCTCTTTGTGGTCGGTGCGCATTTCCAGCTCGTTGCGGATATCGAGCTCGTGGTTGACGCTGCCGTCCGGGTTCAGGCCTCGCGGACGGGTACCGGCAATTGGGTACAGCTGCACTTCGCGGGTATCTGGGGAGAATTTCAGGTTCGATTCGGGAGAAGCGCCGAATAATTCGTAGTTCTCGCCGCGGAAATAGAACATATATGGCGACGGGTTCGTCTGCAGTAGTCGTCGATACGAGGCAAAAGCATCCGCGCACGGCGCACTGAAAGTACGCGCGGGCACCACTTGGTAGATATCGCCGTGATAGATATTGCCTTTTAGCGCTTCGACATGACTGCGGAACTGTTTATCGTCGAAGTCCGTGCTCACTCGCAGCGGTCGCGTCGTATCGACGCCGTGCTCTGGAGCTGGTAACGGCGTGAGTTCTTGCTCGGCTGCAGTGACATAGGCGTCCAGCCGCTTGTCGACGTCGTGTTGGCTGGTGGCCACCCCGCACACGTAGGCCGCTTGTGAAAGGTGGTCGACTTTCAGCAGTGTTTCGGCGACGACAAACTCATAATCCGGGTAGGTGTTGTCCCCTTCGGCCACCTCTGGCAGAGATTCAAACGTTGCCAAAAAGTCATAGGCGAAGCCACCGGCGAGTAGCGGCAGGTCCGGTGACTCTTCTCCCCCACTGCCGTATTGCGTACTGAACTGGAGGCGACGAAGTACTTCTGCTGGCGACGTCGCCAGCAGGCGTTCGCGTTCGTCGGCGGCCTGGGAGGCTGGGAATTCGAAGGTGGCCGCTTGCCTCTCGTCGGCAGGTGTGTCCAGCACATAGTCGGCGAGTTCCGTGCGCAATTTGGCGAGGATCTCTTCGCCGGTCGTCGTCAAGGCCTGGGTAGTGACGACGTTTCCCTGGCAGCGTACGCGCAATGCAGAATCCAACACCGCGAGGCACAAGAGATTTTTCTTTGATTCAATATCTGCTGATTCCAACAGCACGGTATCCGTGCGCCTGAGGCCGCCGAGGTGGGCGAAAAGCTGCGCGGCATCCGCGTGATAGCGCAGATCGCGGCGCGCCGTGTGTAGCTGTGCAGCGAAATTCATAGCCCTAACAATACTGTGTGGCAGCCTACAGGCGCCGCGCAGCCCAGGCTTAAATTCGAGCCGCGCGAATTTGCGATGTTTCACGTGAAACATCGATTTTTTGTGCCACGGTATCGGCTTCGCGGTTACGCCGCGCTGAAGACTTCTACCCCATCTTTATAGGTGCGGTAAGTCGCAGGCATGCCCGGGCGGTAGGCCAGCTCAATGGCGTTGGTGAAGTTCAGCACGTGCAAATCAGCGGATGCACCAACTACCAAGCTGCCACGACCCGGCCGTCCCTGGCCGTCCTTACCATCCTCGCCTGGGTTCCGGCGCAAGGCCTTCGCCCCACCCAAGGTGGCGGCCTCGATGGCTTCGTCCAGGCTGAGATCTTGCTGCAACACCGCAGTGGTCACGCAGTAGTTCATCGACGACGTATACGACGTTCCTGGGTTCAGGTTCGATGCGATCGCGACGGTAACGCCGGCATCCAACAGCTGGCGTGCCGGGGCGAGGTCTTGTTTCGTCGACAAGTCACAGGCCGGAAGCACCGTGGCGACGGTGTCGCTGTTGGCGAGTGCGTGGATATCGTCGTCAGACAGGTAGTTCACGTGATCCACCGAGGCTGCACCGATTTCTACGGCCAGCCGCACACCAGGGCCTTGCTGCAGCTGGTTGCCGTGCACGCGCGGGTGCAGTCCGCGCTTCTTGCCGGCCTCTAGGACCTTCCGGGATTGTTCCTCGTTGAACGCACCCGTCTCACAGAAAACATCGATCCAACCGGCATAAGGCTCGACGGCATCCAGCATCGGGCCGACAACTTCCTCGAGGTAGTCTTCTGCTTCTGCTCCTGGTGGCACCAGGTGGGCTCCCAAGAAAGTCACGTCGTCGATTCCCCCACTGGCGACCTCAGCGGCCAGGGCTTCGGATTCGGTGTTGAGCCCATAGCCGGTCTTGGTTTCGATCGTGGTCGTGCCACCCGCGTGGCAACCGGCGATGCGTTCCTGCAACAGCTGCTCGAGCCGCTCTCGCCCGGCACTCCGTGTGGCTTCCATGGTGGTCGCGATCCCGCCGGCGGAATAGGATTCGCCCGCCATGCGCGCTTCGAATTCAGCGGCCCGGTTGCCGTCAAAAATCATGTGGGTATGTGAATCTACCCATCCCGGTAGGACCGCGCGGCCGCCGAGATCGATCTTCTTGTCGACGCTAGCTGCGACTTCGTCGGGCAGCTCATCGAAGGCACCGACCCAGACGATCACCCCGTCCTTGTCGGAGACGAGTGCACCGTTGTTAATGGTGCCGGCTGCAGATACCGTGCGCAGTTCGCTGATGTTGTGGAAAAGTTGCGTCATGATTCCTTCCTGGTGCTTGTCGTTCGTGTTGTGATTACGCGGTTAGTCCAGCGTGCCGACGGCAGCTTCTACGCTGGCGACCAGGCTGCCGTCTGCGACCAGCTGGTGGGCATAAGCAATCTCCGGTGCCAGGTAACGGTCGGTGGTGGGGCCTTCTACCCCTTCGCGCAGCTTTGCGACGGCGGCCTTGGTGCCGGGTGCGGATTCAGATCCAGCCTCGGTGCAGCGCATGGTGATCGCACGGGCGGCGGTCAGGTATTCGATGGCAAGTACGCGCTGCAGCCCGTCGACAGAGGTGCGGAGTTTGCGGGCGGCGGACCAGCCCATGGACACGTGATCTTCCTGCATTGCGGACGACGGGATGGAATCCGCCGAGGCCGGGTTTGCGGCGCGTTTGAGCTCTGAGACAATTCCGGCCTGGGTGTATTGCGCGATCATGTGGCCGGAATCGACGCCTGGGTCGTCGGCAAGAAAGGCGGGCAGGCCACGGTTGCGTGCGGTATCCAGGAAGCGATCGGTACGGCGCTCAGAAATCGAGGCGAGGTCAGCGGCGACTATAGCCAAAAAGTCCAGCACATAAGCTACTGGCGCGCCGTGGAAGTTACCGTTCGAGCGCACTTCCCCATCGATGACGACGGGGTTGTCGACGGCTGCGGCGAGTTCTCGTTCGGCGACGGTGATCGCGTGGGTAATGGTATCGCGGAATCCACCGGTGACCTGCGGTGAGCAACGCACCGAATAAGCGTCCTGCACCTGGGTTTGCTGGAAATCTGCCTGTGCGGCGTCCAGCAGCGGCGAATTGGCGGCGACGGTGCGGATGTTGCGGGCGGATGCGGCTTGGCCTGGGTGTGGGCGTAGTTGCTGCAACTTATCATCGAAGACCGACAGTGTGCCATTAAGACCTTCGACGGTAAGTGCGGTGGAGATATCGGCAACTTTCGCGAGTTGCTGCAGATCGTTGATGGCCAAGCAGAGCATGCCGAGCATTCCGTCGGTGCCGTTGATCAGCGCGAGGCCTTCTTTTTCTTCCAGCACTAGCGGCTTGATGCCAGCATCGGCCAGGGCGGAGCCCGCCGATTGGGTTTCTTGCGCCCCGCGGACCCGGACATCGCCCTCCCCCAGCAAGGCGAGCGCGCAGTGCGACAGCGGCGCGAGGTCACCAGAACAGCCCAGTGAGCCGTATTCATAAACGACGGGCGTAATCCCCGCATTCAGTACAGCGGCGTAGGTCTCTGCAACCACGGGGCGTACACCGGTATGGCCGGTGCACAGCGTCGACAAGCGAAGCAGCATCAACGCGCGAATGACTTCCTCTTCTACTTCTGGGCCAGAGCCTGCGGCGTGAGAGCGCACTAGAGAGCGCTGCAGTTGCGCGCGCATCTCGTGCGGAATGTGGCGGCGTGCCAGAGCACCAAAGCCGGTGGAAACGCCATAGACCGGGGTTGGTTCATTGGCGAGGTCATCGATGCGGCTGCGGGTTGCGGCGATCTTGTCGAGTGATTCTTGCGAAATCTCCACCGCTGCCCCACCGCGGGCGACCGCGACGACGTCGTCGATGCTTAACGCACCGATGCCGACGGTGACGGTGTGGTTGGCACGGTGGGTGTTTGTCGAAGTTTGTGCAGTCATAACGCTCTCCTTCGTTGTTGGATTGGTTCGTTGCTTGATTAGTTCGTCGTTGGATTAGTTGGGGTTGCTGCGTGCTGCGTGCTGTGTTCTGTGTGTTCGGAGTTTGACTGTGTGGGGTCGGTTTGATGCTGTGAGGTTAATCAGTGGGTACGGATTGGCTCTTGTGTACTACAGCATTATTTTAGTGCCGGTCTCGGAACACCGCTAAGTGATTTGTCTTGGATACCAGACTTCTAGATTTGGGTGGTTGCCCGACTACCCAGTCATTATTATTTCGTCACAGTGATGAAAACGCGGTGATTGTGGGAACCACACCCCTCGAAGTCACAATTGTTCTGATTAGACTTGCGGTATGAGCAAATTTGAGTGGAATGGACGCGTTGACGGACCTGGCCCAGAACATGCCCGTTGGCATTCGGTTATTGATACAGAATTCCCTCTGGACGGCGCTTCCGATGTGCGCCCGGGTGCGGTGTTGATTGGTTTTTCCTCTGACGAGGGTGTTCGTCGTAATGGTGGCCGTCAAGGTGCGGCAGCTGGACCGGATGAACTTCGCCAGGCACTTGGTGGATTGGCCATCCATGATGACTTCCCTCGCTATGACGCAGGAACGGTCAGCTATGAAAGCCGTGATTTAGAAGCCGGTCAGGAGGAACTATCGCAGCGGGTTGCTGATGTGGTGTGCGCTGGCCACCTTCCGGTGATTTTAGGGGGCGGACACGAAACTGCTTTCGCGTCGCACCGTGGCCTCGTGCGCGGATTAAAAAATGAAAAAACTGAGGCCATTGAAAGCCTTGGGATTTTTAATTTAGATGCCCATTTTGATTTACGCGAAGCTGACGAACCGACCTCCGGTACCCCGTTTCGGCAAATTTCCGAAATTGCTGGAGATGATTTTTCCTACACAGTGTGGGGAATTTCCTCAGCAAATAACACCCGAGTACTATTTGAAACCGCGGAACGGCTCGGTGTTGAATATTTGCTTGATGAAGATTTAGCGAAGCTAACAGTAAAAGAAGCCACTGAGATCGCGTTTGAAAAATCAAAAGATTTTAAAAACATACACCTTAGTATTGACTTAGATGTACTTCCGGCATCGGTGGCGCCGGGAGTGTCTGCTCCAGCTGCACTCGGCGTTGAAGCCTTCAAGGTGCACGCGATGGCATTGGCCCTGGCACAGACCGGAAAACTGCGACTGGTTGACGTCGTTGAGCTGAACCCAAAGTATGATGTGGATTCTCGGACAGCCAAGCTAGCAGCCCGCATGATTCACGATATTGTTGCTGCGCATGGCGCAGTTCAGAAATAACGCGAAAAATCAGCGGCGGCTATTACTATCTAGGATAAACGTGTTAAAAATAACACTATGAATGCAGTAATAATCGCCGTGGTGGTCATGCTTGGCTTGGCCATCGCCCGCGTACACGTAGTACTAGCCTTGCTTATTGGTGCAATCGTCGGCGGACTCGTCGGCGGGCTAGGCATCGATGGTTCCTTTGTCGCTTTCCAAGATGGTATCGGCAATGGTGCTTCCATCGCACTGAATTATGCCTTGCTGGGTGCGTTCGCGCTGGCGATCGCGAACGCGGGTCTCCCCCGGCTGCTGGCCGAGTCCATCATTAACCGAATCGACGCAGAAAATGACGCGGCAAAAGAAAAAGCAGTCGCCGTCGCCAAGTGGCTCACCGTCGCCGGCCTGTTGCTGATGGCGATCATGTCGCAGAACCTGGTTCCCGTCCACATCGCCTTCATCCCGTTGATCGTTCCCCCACTGTTGTCGGTGCTCAATAAAATGCAGGTCGATCGCCGACTGATTACCTGTGTGTTGACCTTCGGTTTGGTTACCACCTATTTCTTCGTCCCGGTGGGATTCGGCAATATCTACATGAACGACATTCTGCGTGGCAATATCATCGACGCAGGAATGCCAGAAGCGAACGATATTTCTGTCATGCAGGCGATGGCTATCCCGGCACTCGGCATGCTGGTCGGTATGTTGTTTGCGGTTTTCGTCACCTACCGCGGAAAGCGCTCTTACCAGGAAATTCCTATTTCCGAGGATGCTGCGAAGGCCATTGAGATTTCGCGCTACCGCATCACCATCTCCATCATTGCGTTGATCGCCACCTTCGCTGTGCAAATCGTGCTGCAATACTTGGGTTCGGATGCCGACAGCCTGCTGGCGGGCGCGCTGGTGGGCTTGGCTATCATGCTGGTCTTCCGTGGCGTGGATTGGAAGAAATCAGACGATATCTACACCGAAGGTATGCGCATGATGGCGCTGATCGGTTTCATCATGATCACCGCACAGGGCTTCGCCTCCGTGATGGCGGAGACCGGAGACGTGGAAACCCTGGTGGAAGCGACCGCGAATGCCTTCGACGGCAACAAAGCGCTGGCTTCGCTGGCGATGCTGCTGGTGGGCCTTATCGTCACCATGGGTATCGGTTCGTCCTTTTCGACGCTGCCGATCATCTCCACCATCTACGTTCCGCTGTGTATCTCACTGGGCTTTTCGCCACTGGCCACCGTCGCTCTGGTGGGTACGGCAGGTGCGCTTGGCGACGCTGGCTCCCCGGCATCCGATTCTACGTTGGGCCCAACATCCGGTTTAAATGCCGACGGCCAGCACGATCACATTCGCGATTCTGTTATCCCAACCTTCTTGCACTTCAACATTCCGCTGATCGCCTTCGGCTGGGCAGCGACGATGCTGCTGTAGCAGCATTGCGTGCCGGCTAAAACCTACTGCGCCAGGGGTTTTTCGTCTGCACGAGGAAGTTTTCTATATCCACCGGCTGCGCCCGCAGCGTCGGATCGAAATCCAGATAGGCCTTCGTCTCACGGGCGACGAGCCCGGATAGCAGCAGCAGGCCAATCAGGTTGGGCAGCGCCATCAGACCGTTCGCGATATCCGCGAAGGTCCACGCCAAGCCAATCTCGGTGGTTGCGCCGACATAGATCACGCAGGTAAACACCATGCGGTAGGGAACAGAAGCCCAGGCGCCGAAGGCCCGCTCGGCGCTGCGCTCTCCGTAATAGGACCACCCCAGGATCGTCGAAAAGGCGAAGAACACCACCGACAGCGAGACGATCGTGCCACCCCAATCGGAGCCGATGCCTGCGCTAAATGCGTCGGCAGTCATGTTGGCTGCATTGCTCTCGCCGGTTTCCCACACCCCAGTTGTCACGATGACTAGCCCAGTCATGGTGACCACGATGATGGTGTCGATGAAGGTTTGGGTCATAGAAACCAAGCCCTGGCGCACCGGGTGCGTGGTCTTGGCAGCCGCAGCAGCAATCGCCGCAGAACCCATGCCGGATTCATTAGAGAAGATACCGCGGGCGACACCCATCTGCATGGCCAGGATTATTCCCGCCCCGAGGAACCCGCCGGTGGCAGAGGTACCAGTGAACGCGTCGTTAAAGATCATGGCGAAAGCCGCCGGAATTTCGCTGGCGTGCATGACCAGCACAATGATCCCGCCGGTGAGGTAAATAATGATCATCAGCGGAACAAAAGCAGAGGTCACCTTGCCGATAGAACCGATGCCCCCAAGCAGAACCGCGCCGATGAGCACGAACATGATGACACCGGTAACCGTGGGGCTCACATCAAAGGTGTTTTCCAAACCAGCGGCGACGGCATTGCCCTGGGTGAGGTTTCCAATACCGAACGAGGCGATGATCGCTGCGATGGTGAAGAACCAGGCCAAGAATTTACCGAACCCGCCGGGGATTCCCTGGGAGAGGTAGCGTTGCGGACCGCCCGAGACTTTGCCCTTTGCATCGGCCACGCGGAAACGCACACCTAAAAACGCCTCTGAATATTTCGAGGCCATACCCAGCAACCCGGTGATCCACATCCAGAACAGAGCGCCCGGCCCACCGATGGAGATCGCTGTGGCCACACCGACGATATTTCCCACGCCGACGGTGGCGGCGAGGGCAGTGGTCAGCGCCTGGTATTGCGTGATGTCGCCTGCGCCGTCCGCATCATTCCGGTCGATCAGGCCGTGGCGCAGCGCCACCCCGAGCTTACGAAATTGCACGCCACGCAGCCGGATCGTGAGCCACAAGCCGGTGAATAACAGTAGGGGGATGAGGAACCACTGGCTCCAAATGAACTTGTCGATGCTATCCAGAACGTTCTGGAGTGAATCCGCGAATGAATTGTCTGCCATAAGCTACAGAGAATACGCACAACACCCTATTTACTTCTCTACTGGGTTGCTACGCTTTGAGTTGAAGCTATTATCTCAAGTAGAAAGCGTAGCCTAATCATGATTGACCCAACAGCGCCCGCCGGTCCTGCCTCCGGTGGGGGTTCTTCTGTGCAACCTGAATCATCTGCTTCTCACCTGCGATCTGGATCTGAGCCACACCCAAATGCCGCACTACAGCTGCAAGGTTTGAGCAAGTCTTACGGCGGCAAGGTCGTCGTGCGGGATATTAATCTTCGGGTTCCGCGTGGTAGCTTTTACGGCCTCGTCGGCCCGAATGGTTCGGGTAAGACGACCACCGTGCTGATGGCTACTGGCCTGCTCCGCCCCGATGCCGGCACTGCTCTGGTGTGTGGGCACAACGTGTGGGGTAGTACGGCAGAGGCCAATGCCGCGAAAGCTTCCTACGGGCTGCTTGCCGACGGTTTGCCGGTCTTTGACCGCCTGTCTGGGCAGGAATACTTGCACTACCTGGGCCTTCTGCGTGGCATCGACGAGCCGACGGTGGGGCAGCGCTCCCGCGAGTTGCTCGATGCACTGGATCTGAATGATTCTGCCAGCAAATTAATTGTGGATTATTCGGCCGGTATGACGAAGAAGATTCTGCTGGCCGGGGCACTGTTGCACCGCCCGGATATTCTCATCCTTGACGAGCCTTTCGAGGCCGTCGACCCGGTTTCTGCGACCACCATCCGGGAGATCTTGCGAGCCTATGTTGCCAGCTCCGGCACGGTGATTATGTCTTCGCACGTGATGGAAACGGTGGAAGCGTTGTGTGATCACGTCGCAGTGATCGGCAATAACCAGGTGCTTGCCGACGGCACGTTGGATGAGGTGCGCGCTGGTTCTAGCTTGAGCGAGCGTTTTGTGGAACTGGTCGGAGGGCGCCATCTGGCGGAAGGCTCACTGGAGTGGCTGGCTGGCGCGGGACAGAAAAGCTCTAGTGCCGACGACGCTGTCGATAACAATAAGGGGGAGCAGTAGTGAACCGCAGAGCACCAATCACCCACACGCAGACAGCAGCGCAGCCGTCGCTACGAGTATTCACTAGCTTGCACTGGAAGTTGTGGAAGCGGCATTTCAGTACGAATACTTCGCAAATTTTCATCGCCATAATAGTCGCGTTCTATTCTTTCCTGGGGCTGGTTGGCCTTGGCGCACTTACGCTGCTGGGAGCCGCTCTTGGTGATTTCATGCCCATGATCTATAGCCTGGCGGCGGGCACGGTGGGCTACTGGCTGGCGGCGTTGTTCATGCCGGCCGGAGAGAACCAAGTTGATCCTGCACGGCTGGCGGTGCTGCCGCTCACGGAAGCAGTGATGTTACGGGGCGCGGCGGCGACCTCACTGTTGACGGTGCGGGGCGTGCTGGCGATATTTAACTCATTGGTGATGATCGTGCTTGGTGCGGTTGGTTTGGTGCAGCACGGCAGTGGCTGGGGCATTGCGGTGTGGATACCGGCTGTGCTGGTTTCACTGGTGATCACCGTTGCTGGTGGGGAAGCCTTGGCGCGGTTGCTGGGAAGCGTAGGAAACCGCAAGAACAGTGAGAAAGCTGCGATGGCTAGCGCCCTGGGCTTCATCGTGGCGATCTTCGGTTTCAACGTTGTTGTCAACGGCAGTTCGGAATTTTCGCTGCCGTGGGATACTTTGCTGGCACTTGTGGCATGGACTCCGTTTGGTGCAGCACCAGGTGCGGCGGTCGCAGTGCTGCAGGCTCACTGGATAACCGCGCTGGTACAGGCTGCGATTGCAGCAGTGACGGTAGCGGTGGCGTGGCGCATGTGGCGCTGGGCGCTGCGACGTAATGCGCAGACCGTGACCGGCGATTCCGGGGCGGCAGCCACCGGGTCTGAGGCAGGAAGTGTCCTGTTGCCGGGGGTACGGGCGTCGGCAAGCGGGGCAGTGTTCTCCCTGACCTTGCGGTATTGGCGCCGCGATATTCGCTTTACCTACAGCCTGATAGTCATGCCACTGTTTTTGGTGATGGTGCTGGCACTGGGAGCGACTAATGGTCAGTCTGGTATGGCCTATGTGGCGGTGCTGTTTTTCGTGTTGTTTGCAGCGGGTATGACCGCGAATGCGTTGGGCTATGACGGGCCGTCGAACTGGGTGCACATGAGCGCTGGACTGGCGCCGCGCACGTTATTGTGGGCACGCACGCAGGCAGTGTTGCTGCTGACTCTGCCGACCTTGGTGATATACCTGGTGGTTTTGGCGATGTGGGGTACAGAGCTGACCACTGTGGTGGTGCTCGCGGTGATCGCGGGCTCGGCGGTGCTGCTGAATGCGGGGTTGGCGGCGCTGTTGGCAGTGTGGAATCCATTTCAGGTTTCCGCGCCGGGCACCAACCCGATGAAGGATAAATCGGGTTTTTCCGTTGGAGCGCTGATCATGATGCTCGTATCTGTGTTGTTGGTGTGGCTGCCGCTCGCGCCGGGGATCATCATGATGATTGTTGGCATGAACCGCGATGACGGTGGTGTCACACGGCTGTCCGGCTTGCCGACGTTGTTCTGGGCTGGGGTTGTTCTGAGTGTGCTTGTTGCGCTGGTGGGGCTTTGGCTGGGGCATGCTGCGGCCGCGAAACGCTTGGAAAAGCGGTGGCCGGAAATCTTTGCCAAGGTGCGGAATTTTTATTAAAACTGTGCGGGTGTAGCAGTTTTCTAAAGTACGGCAGCTTTCTACAGCTTCTACAGCACGAATATCTTTTGGAATGACCGGGCTGATCACGGTGGTGATGGGCCCGGTTTTATTGTGCCCTGATGTGCGTCACGGGTTATGAGACAAAAGTGTGTTTGGTCGGGGTGTCGACCAGAGTTTGGTCCCGTTTTGCAAATAGGCCTCTTGAAACTGGCCTTTTTCGTTCACTATTTGCAAAACGGGACCACAGACATGATTGTCGGCGATGGGCTAAGCGGGTGAAGAAGCAAAAGCGGGGGATATACGGAATATGCGACAAAAGTGTGTCTGGGGTTGCCTGCAAATCGGGGACAGTTAGTTTAGCTGCGTTCTCCGCGGCTGCATGGGTGCATGGGGGCATGCGCAGTTGTTGAGCTGTGCGGTTTTGCTGCTTTAAGCAGGAAGTTTTCAGACTTGTTGCAAACTATTTTCAGGTGGGTTATTTTTAACTAACCTCATTGGGAATGAGTTTCAATAAGAAAGGCTTTATTAGTGAAAACTTCAGATTTCTCTCATGCCGACGTGCGCGCTCAGGGGCGACGTTTTACGGTGTCTGCATCGCGTCGTTCGCGGATTCGTATCGCGGTGGCAGTAACCGCGGCCTTGAGCACCGTGTTTGCTGGTCTCCCTGCTGCTTCGGCAGGGCCTGATGATGGCAAACTCATCTTGACTGAACGCCACATTGATTCGCCTTATGTGGTCTCTGATAAGGCTGGGCACTACGACGTGCGCTCAAAGTATTCTGCACGTGTTGAGGGCGATTTTAAGGAAACAACTGCGGCTTTTGCGGAATCAGCATTGTGGATTGGTAAAGGTTGGGAAGATCAGGGAAAAAAGAAGGGGTCAAGGTATCAGATTACGTTGCCAGAAAACGGCGATTTTGATTTTATCGGCAAGCCCGGTGAGACGTACCTGGAAGCTCCACACGTAGCGTCCCGTAGCCACTCTGCGCCCATCTGGTACGGGTACGGCGCTGAAGAAGAGTTACCAGTTGCGGATATTCCGAGCGGGCGCGTGTCCTTGGATTTGCTCAGTGTCGATGGCCCAGGTGATATGGAGCAGTACAAATATGATCCGACCGATGACGTTGGGGTGACGAGGATTGTGGGTACCACGGATAGTTCAGCGCATTCCATTTCTATTAAACCTGCCGAGCACACCCACATAAAGACGCTTTTCACGAAACCAGGGCGTTATGAGTTGACCTATCGTGTGAGCTCGCTGGACAAAGACGGCAAGTTTACTGCCTCGGAGCCGCGTAAGCAGGTGATCCAGGTTGGTGGGCAACGGCCACTGGATACTCCAACCGAGTCGTTGGAAGATCGATTTAATAAGGCTCCGGATGGGGATGCCGCTGCTGCAAACTACCGTTTGAGCATTGCTCCAAAAACGGATCCGCAGGCCGATGGCGACGACAAACTTTCGACGATTGTTTTCGATGCCAACAATCCAAATGTTACGGGTACCGTGACGTTGTTCGTTGACGGTTACTTCCTGACTGATTTGCCAGTGAAAGATGGCAAAGCCACCTGGGATGAACAGTTGAGCCCAAAGCAGTCGGATATCCAGGCTGTCTTTACTCCGGATGCTGGCACTGCTCATTCCGAGAATGCTGGTGCAGAGGCCCCCGAAGAGTCGGTTGCTGCACCCGCGCCACGCTGGATTTCGGCTCCGTTGGTTTACTCGGCGGGCGAGATCAAAGAGACCACCAGCGCAGAAAAATCGGATTCTTTGCCACAGGGAAATAACAAGCGGGACATGAATATGCCGCAACCTGGCAGTACGTTGGCTAGTAAAGACATTGATGTGCGCTATGTCGCTGGCGACGGGGAAACTGTCACTTATTATCTAGAGGCCAAGGATCCGAATTTCCAAGGTTCATTCACCGGTGGAATTTTTGGGACGTCGGAAGATCTGGAAAAAGGTCGTGTATCGACGGAGTTGGAGGGTGCCATTGTTAACGGTAAAGGGCACGTCACGATTCCGAGTTGGCTCCAAGCGAGAGAAGGCCTGCTGTTTACCAGGGTGCTCCCGCATCCAGCTTACGGCTTGGCGAATGCTGAGGGGGTTATCACTGATAATTATGTCCGCGGTAACTCATACACAGGCACCCTGCAGCTAGGGGATAGCCCTGCTGGGCAAAAACCACATGATGGGGCAGCCGGTGGAGATAATTCTGATGCCCAACCACCTGCAGACAAAGAGCCGGAGTCTCCCGACGATTCACAAACCATCCCGGAGACTAATCCGGAGCACTCGGAAACTCCAGAAAACCCGGAGTCGCCAGAAAATGCACCAGGGGTTCCGGAGAAACCAGAATCTATCCCGGAAGACAACCCAGCTGTACAGCAAGGGCGCGGGATGTGCGTCGGCAAGCATCTTTTAGACGACGGGCACGTGGATATCTTGGCGAAGCACAAAGGTGATGGCTTGGACATCAGTCTCAAAGATGACACCCAAATTGTGGAAAGGAAAAACGTTGAGCGTCGGCTTGATGACGTTGCGCTTGTAGTTCCAGATAACACGAAACGAAATCGCGGAAAGTATTTCCAGGATGCGAAATTCGATTTTATGGGCAACCGGGAAGATGGCCATTATTTCTTGCCACTTACACAGCGCAAGGGGGTTATTTGGCCTGGTTATAACACCCAGCGCATAGATTTCGGCAAGATTGACGGTGCAGTGTCATTGAATTTGCAGCCGCGTGATGTCCCAGAAGGAGCAACCTGGGGCACCTATATCAACCATGATCTAGGGGAAGTGGATATTCTGTCTGATTCGACCCAGAATGATCACTCGATTGAATCGGTGCAAGCCACGCATACTCACATCAATTGGGTGTTTTCCGAGCCGGGTGTTTACACCTTTGATGCGAGCTATAGCGCTAAGCATAAAGACGGCCATGAAATGAAGTCCGAGAGCCAAGAATTTGTCATAACGGTGGGCAACGAAGCTTTGGAGACCTGCAAGGCACCGAAACCAGAAGCAGAGCAGGAAAGCAAGCCTGAGGGCAGCCCAGCTGAGCCCGCACCGGCACCTGGAAAGCCAGATGACGAGTCCAAGAAGCCGGAGGCTCCGAAAGACCCGAAGCCGGGCAAACCTACACCTGGAAAGCCCGAGAAGCCAGGTGCTCCGGAAGGCGGTAAGAAACCAGAATCTCCGAAGGATCCAGACAAGCAGTCCACGCCAGGCAGCTCGTCACCACAGGGCTTCTTCTCTAACTTCAATCCGGTTCATTTGCTAGCACCAGTGTTAGGCATCGCGTTCATTGCCCGGATGGTTGCATTGTTCTTCGAATTGCAGCCGCAGGTTGCAAACTTCTTTGCACAGAACCTGCCGGGATTGCCGAAGTGGGGAAAGTAGTGAAGAGCTAAAACACTTTCTCCACGGGTGGGGCCATTTCTCCAAAGTTTCTGTATGACACACCGGGAACCTTAAGCCTTGTTGCAAACTGCTTTCAGTTACGGTATTTTAACAACACTCCTGAAAAGCGAATTCATTATCAATAACGAAAGGCTTATGAGTATGGCCCCACAGCTTCGCCGCTCACGTGCGGCAGAGCGGCGTAGCCGCAATGCTCGGTTGGTCATCGCTGTTACCGCGGCTCTCGGCACCACGTTCGCAGGACTCCCAGCAGCAACCGCTGGTCCAGACGACGGCAAAAAGATTCTCACCAAAGAGCACATTGATGCGCCGTATACCGTGCGGGATGAAGCCGGGGTGTTTGATCTTTACGCACATAACAGCGAGGGTGCGCACAAGTTCTCAGAGTCGGCAATCTGGGTTGGTAAAGGCTATAACAGCGACGACGCTGATAAGAAACAGCAGTATCAGTTCACGGTAGAGGACAATGAACGCTTGCGTTACCTGGGCAAGCCAGGTGAGACCTTCGTGTATTCGCCAGAAACGCCAATGGGTGGACGGCAAGACCCAGCATGGCTTGGTTATGGTGCAGAAAAGAACTTAAACGTCGACGATATGCTGAACGGCCGGGTATCGCTGGATCTTTTGTCGGTGGATGGGCCAGGCGAGGTAGAACAACTGCAGTATCGATCCGGGCAACCGATCGATGTTCTGCGTCTTTTGGGCACCAGTGCATCGTCGCCACGTTCCATTTCGATTGAGCCCGGCGAGCACAACCACATCGGAACGGTATTTACTAAACCCGGCCGATATGAGCTGAAGTTTCAAACCAGCGGTTTGCGCAAAGACGGTACTTATGTGGCATCCGAACCACGAACCATGGTGATTCAGGCAGGCGGCCAGCAGCCGAAATCCGAGGCCACAACCCCTTTACAGGAACGCTACAATCAGGCGCGCACAGCAAATCTTGCAGAGGCCAATTATCGTTTAAGCGTTGCGAAAAAAGCGGACCCGACTGTCGACGGTGACGATAAACTTTCCACCATCTCGTTCGATGCCGGAAACCCGGAGCTTTCGGGCACCGTGACGTTATTCGTCGATGGTTACTTCCTGACGGATCTGCAGGTTGAAAACGGTAAAGCCTCCTGGGATGAAGTGCTGAGCGCACAAGAATCCGATATTCAAGCCGTGTTCACCCCGGATGATGAGACTTCGGCGCACTGGATTTCTGCACCGTTGGCATATTTCGCAGGTCAGGCGGAGGCCACAACCACCTCGGACAATCATGCGGAGCAACTGCCCGAGGGCAAAAACCTGCGAACCTTCAACTTCCCGGCACCGAATACTGCGGTCGCGAATGATGAGGTCACCGTGAAATACGTCCCTGGGTCCAATGGGGTCGGAGAAATCGTCGTCGAGGCGAAGGACCCGAAGCTGCAAGGGCTGATTACGGGAGGAATCTACGAAAACGAAGAGTATCTGGATAAAGATACCGCGGACCGGGACTTAGCAGGCACCTTTGCTAATGGTAAAGGAGTTCTCCGCTTTGAAGATGGTCACTTGCCGGAAAACTCGATTCTGAAACTCGATGTGATTCCGCACGCTGGCTTTGGACGCGCAGCAGCTTCTGGAATTGTCACAGACAAATTCAATGCTGGAACCAGCGTCGAGGCGACCTTCCGCTTGGGTGAGATCGATGGCTCGCTAGAGCCTGAGCTGCAAAAACCAGGACAAGGCGAAGGCGGTGCCGATAACCCGGGTGCGCAAAACCCAGGCGCAGAACAGCAGGAACCACCAAAGAACAACGAGCAGCAGGGCAGTGATGAGCAGGCTGGGCACCCAGTCTGTGAAGACAAGGTGCTGCTTAATCGCGGTCACGTCGACATTCTGGGTAAGCGTACTCAAGACGGCCTTGATATTGCGTTGAAAGACGATACGCGTCTGGCCGCAGATAAATCCGTAGAACGTTCCTTGGAGGATGTTGCTTTTGTCATCCGCGACAATGCGAAACGGAAGCGCCCAGAACAATTGAGCGACGAAAAATATGACTTCGTTGGCGCGAAAGACAGCGAGTTCTACTACTTGCCGCAAGCTCAGGACAAGGCCATCTTGTGGCCTGGGTACAACACTGAGGCTATTCGGGTACAGGACGAATTTGACGGCCCAGTATCTCTGAACCTAGTTCCACGTGAAACGCCGGAAAACTCCAGCTGGGGTGTGTTCATCGATAAGGGGTCCTTCGGACGCGATCATGAGATTCTTGCAGACTCCACCAAACAGGATTATTCGATTGAATCCCATTATTCGGCGCACACCCATGTGCACTGGGCTTTCTCTCATCCGGGAATCTACACCTTCGACGCTAGCTACAGCGGCAAGACGAAAGATGGCACAGAACTGAAGTCTGACAGCCACGAGCTCGTCGTCACCGTTGGGGAAGAGGCATTGGAGACGTGCAAGACCGTTCCGGCACCAAAGCCTGATAAACCAAGCCAGCCAGGCACCCCGGAAGGTGGTAAGAAGCCAGAATCCCCGAAAGATCCAGGCAAGCAGTCCACACCGGGCAGCTCGTCACCACAGGGCTTCTTCTCCAACTTCAACCCGGTGCACTTGTTAGCGCCACTGCTAGGTGGTGCGTTCATCGCTCGCATGATCGCGCTGTTCATGGAGTTACAGCCGCAGGTAGCCAATTACCTCGCTGATCGTTTCCCGCGTCGCTGATCGTTCCCACGTGGTTGAAAACGACATCCACAAGCATCCACTAATTCCATCTTCCCGGAAAGAAACCGCACATGACCGCATTAACAACTTCGCCGCCACGGCCAGCACGCACGTATTCTGCGCTGCTGACAGCCTTGGTGCTGTGTTGGGTAGCCGCGTTTGCCCCACGCGCCATGGCCCAAACTTTTGACCGTGGGCACGTTGACGTCTTCTACGTCACCTCACATGGCGGCGAACTCTCGCTGTCGATGAAAGAAGACATCACCGGCGGCGGAGTACAACGACCTGGCGACGACGTCGTCCTGCACGTCAGCGACGCCGCCTGGTCAGAAGCTACCGCAGGTGTCGACGGCATCGGCCAAGCCACGTACTTCCTGCCGCAATCGCAAAACCACGACGTGATCTGGCCCGGCTGGGATACCCAGCCAATTGCTGCCGACGGATACCAAGCCGTGGACTTCAACTTCCAAGATGTTTCTGGCCCTGGCGAGGTCTACATCTTCGAAACCGAAGGCTTCGGTGGCATCAAATCTGTCACCAACGATGGGTCATACAACCTGCGCACCGGCTCTGTCATCAACCAGCCATACCCCGCCCACAAACACATTAACTGGGCATTTACCCACCCGGGCACCTACCAGATGACTGTGTATGCCAGCGCCGACGGACAATCCAGCAACGCTGTGACCTACACCTGGCAAGTCGGCGGCGAAGCCGGCGACGCACCAGCACCTGCCGCACCCAGTGGTGGGGGAGCAGCCCAGGGTGGCGGCGGACACGCAGGTGCAGGCGCCGGACAACCAGGAAATCACGGTGGCGCGCCAGCACCACAGGGTGGCGGACACGCAGCCCCCGGTCCACGAGCCGGTGGCGCACGCCCAGGGCCAGCACCGGCCCCAGCACCGGCGGCACCCAGCGGCGGCGGGTCGTCGTCAAGCAATTCTGGTGGCGGCAACGCACAATGCACCCCCGGCTTGCAGCCGCACATCAAAGACGACACCACTAGCCCAGCGCAATGGCGCCCGGCACAGGGAGCGACGTTCTACCTTTCCTCGAATGCCGAGGTCAACCTGCCGAGCAATGTCGGCACCGTGCCGGAAGGCAAAGCGTGGATGATCGGAGCCACCCAGGTCGCGGGCGTGCCTTGGTTGGGAGCCAACACGCAGCACCAGACGATGCACGAACACTTGGCAAGTAGCGTGCGCTGGGACATCACCGGCTTTAGCGGACCAGGCCCGATGACGGTGTATTCGCAAGGCCAGCTTGGCCAGATTGTCGGTGAAGAATGGTTCCGCGCTGCCGGTGGCGGGTTCCAGGGCAGCAAAGCCATCCCGCGCAATACACACGTGCACCCGAACTGGGTCTTTGGAGCTCCTGGCAACTACCAGGTGAATATCACCCAGTCGGCACAGTTGAGTAATGGCAAGAAAGTCTCCGGTAGCGCAACGCTGAACTTCGTCGTGGGTGGAAACAACCCTGGCGGAGCATTCAGTGACGGTCACTTTGACCTCGGTGCCATCGTCAACCCCGAAGGCGGCGAATGCGCTGCAACTGGTGTCGCCGGTGGGGCCGGAGCTGGTGCTGCAGGAGGAGCCAATGCCGATCTCGCAGCCGCGGAAGGTTTAAGCGAGGAAGAACTCGCAGCCCAAGGCCTAGCTGCCGATGGCACTCCACTAGCAGCTGGCGCATTCGGCACTGGGTTCGGTGGACAGAATTCGAAGCTGTTTAATATCGCCGCGATCGTGCTTGGTTTGGGGCTGTTGTTCCTCGGAATCGCAGCAGCACACTATGCCGTGAAGAAAGCGAAATCTGCAGAAGATACCGACGAACCCGGCGATGACTCGGCAACCGACGGTTCGCAACCACCACAACCACCGCAGCCACCACAAGCTCCGCAGACCGCAATGATCCCGCAGGTGTAAAAACCACAGACGAGCGTGCAGAAAGATTGAGTATGAAACACCGCCGCACAACCACATTCGCGCAGCGCACTGGCCTTGCGCAGTGGTCTGGTGCCACAAAGCTGGGCTACGGCGTGGCGGCCGCGCTGGTGCTTGCAGTGACCGTCGGGGGAGCATATGCGTTCAGCGGGGCGTCGGAAGGCACCGGCAGCGTGGGTTCGGCGCAGGCGTCGTCGGCAAGCGTCCAAGCGCAGGGAAGCCAGGCCCTCGGAGCCGATAACTCCGAGGCGCGGCTGCAGGTCGTGGCCACCACACCGATTATGGCGGATTTAGTCTCCCAGGTTGCCGGGGACGACGCCCAGGTCACCACGCTGATCCCAGCGGGCAAGGACCCACACGACTTTGAACCCAGCCTGCGCACGGTTCGCGAAGTCGCCTACGCCGACCTAGCATTTGCCAACGGCCTGCTGCTGGAACCACCAGCGTTGGCTGAAACTTTGCGCGAATCCACCGCGGGCGAAGTCGTCGACGTCGCTGATCGCGCGCCGTCCTATGGTGCAGAGCTGATCCCGCTGATAGAAAACGTTGCCCTCGATGCCGTGTGGCTAGGGCTGCGCGTGCAAGGTGCAGAGCAATCCAATTCGGTGAAATTCACCATGACCGATGCCCAGGGGCCGGGAGACGTTGCTGCCTATATCGTCTCCACCTTCGGCACCCCGGAGCCTATCTTCCCATCGGAAAGCGGCATCGACCTGCCCGCCAACGCGCACACGCACGTGTCCTGGGCGTTTAGCGAACCAGGAATCTACCGGCTCACCTTCGCAGCCACCGGACAACCAGGCTCGGAGGCCACCGAGGAGCAAACCATCACTGTCGCGGTGGGCGTGAACCCGGAAGAAGGCGCGGAAGTTATCGATTCCGGACACGTGGACATCACCGCCGATCTTGCCGACGGCAGCATCTCGCTGCGCGACCACGACGCGAACTTCGATCCGAATACCACCGTGCTCGCGATCCCGTCGTCGACCCTCCAGCCCATCCCGCCAGACCCGGCCTACCGTTTTTTGGGGCGCCCCGGCCAAGAGACCTACCTGCTGCCGCAAGCGGTGCTGGGCAAGCACCTGCACGGTGAGATCGACCCGCACCTGTGGCACAACACCCGCAACGCGCGAGCCTATGTGGAGGTCATCGCCGAGCAGATGGCCCAAGCGGATCCGTCGAATGGCCACCGCTACCAGCAGCGCGCCGAGGAATATAACCGCCAGGTGCAGCTTGTCGACGACGAACTGCGCGCCACCTACGATGCGATCCCGGAGCATCGCCGCCACTTGGTGACCACCCACCACGGTTACACCTATTTAGAGCAGGGATACGGGATTAATATCGCTGGCTTCGTTACCCCGAATGCCTCGATTGAGCCGTCCCCGCGCGATGTGATCGCACTGCAGCGCACCCTGGAAAACCTGGATATCCCGGCGGTGTTCGTCGAACCGAATGCGGCTGCTTCTACCTCCACGTTGGAAGAAACTGCGCGCCGGGCCGGGGCGCAGGTGTGCACGATTTACGGCGACACCTTGGATGAACGCGTGCCGACGTACCTGGATCTGATGCGGTTTAATGCGCACGAAATCAACCGATGTTTAAGCCCCTAAGCCTGCAGATCTGGTGCGGCCGCGCCGGGGCGACACAGCAATAAGCACAGAAGCAATAAGCACAGAAACAGCGAAAAGGAACTCCCATGAAGACTAAAACCGCATCCCGCACAACCACACTGCGCACCCGGGCCGCAGGCCTCGCACTAGCGGCAGCGACTGGGTTGGGCGCAGGGCTTTTCCCGGCAGCGCAGCCAGTTGCATCCGCGCAGGGAAGCGATCTGTCCCAGGTGGTGACCGGCGATGAAGCAATCGCGCCGGAGGGCGAGAAGGTTGTCGTGGAGGCCGGACACATTGATATCGGTGCGATGGTGATCGACGGGGAACTCCGCATTCTCGCCCGCGATGACCGCAGCCAGCCGCCGGTATGGCGCCATGTGGACGATATGGTGTTCCAGTTGCGGGAAAATTCGGTGCAGACGCTGCCGGACAACGACGATTTCTCTTTCGTCGGCGCTGGCGCGAACGAGCCGGCTTATGTGGTGCCACAGACAGAGATTGTCGATGTGCCCTGGCTGGGTTGGAACACGCAAGCACCAGCGTTGACAGACAATGTTCAAAACGGCGTAAACATGGACTTTTTAGGTCACAGTGGCCCAGGTGAGTTCGCGTTGTTCCTGCAAAATGGTGGTTTCGAAGCCCCAGATGTGCTGTGGTCGACGGCTAAGGGCAAAGACGATGATTTCTTTGTTGAGCTGCACACCCACACCCACGCGAATTGGACGTTTACCGACCCCGGTGTGCACCAGGTGGGACTTCAGATTACTGCCACCACCAACGACGGCGAAGAACTCTCGGCACGAGAGGCGGTGACTTTCGCGGTTGGCGAGGGCACGGACCCGGCTGAAGCCCACAATGCTGTTTTTGACTGGGAAAATGCCTCCACTGGTTCTTCTGGGTTCCAGATTTCCTGGTTGCTGGTCGGCGGAATCGTGCTCGTCATCGTGCTGGTTGGTGTTGGCGTAGCTAGCCGCGGAAAGAAGAAATAAGCATGCAACCGCTTATTACCGTCGACAAGCTGCAGGTTTTCCTGGGTGGGCGCAAGGTGATCACCGATGCTTGCATAGAGATCGGCCAGGGCGAGTTCATTGGTTTGCTCGGCCCCAATGGGGCGGGGAAGACGACGTTCATGCGTTCCATCCTCGGGCTGGTACCAGTGAAAAGCGGCGAGATCACCGTGGATGCTTCGATTGGTTATGTGCCGCAACGCCACGACGTCGCCTGGGAGTTTCCCTGGAGCGTACGCAAGACGGTGCTGTCTGGCCGGACTGGAATCATTGGGTGGTTCCGGCGCCCGCGTCGGCACGACCACCAGGCCGTCAATGCGGCGCTGCAGTTGACGAATCTGGAGGATCTCGCCGACCGCCCGATCGCGGAACTTTCCGGTGGGCAGCGCCAGCGGGTGTTGTTGGCGCGCGCTTTGGCCACCCAGCCGGAGGTGTTGTTTTTGGATGAGCCGTTTACCGGGTTGGATGCGCCGAATACGGAGGGCCTGTTGGAGTTGTTTGAGCAGTTGAGTTCGCAGGGCACGAGCATCGTCATGTCCAGCCATAACTTGGCCGAAGCCGTGCACACCTGCCACCGCGTGGTGTTATTTAACAAGGGGATTATGGCCGATGGGCCTGCCGACGAGATCCGCGCGAACCCGCAGATCTGGTCCGAGACCTTCTCCGTCGCGCCGAGCTCGCCACTGCTATCTGCGATTGGGGTGGGGGTGTAATGCCTAATTCTGTGATTTCTTTTCCGGAGTTCCTGATGGATCTCGCGAACCCACAGCTGGATTTCCTGGCGCGTGCGGTTGCGATTTCTGTGATTGCCGCGATTACCTGCGCCGTCGTCGGCTGTTATGTCGTGTTGCGCGGCATGGCCTTTATCGGTGATGCGGTCTCACACGCCGTGTTCCCGGGCCTGACCATCGCGTTTGCCTTGCAGGTTTCCGTTCTGCTTGGTGGCGCTGTGGCCGGTGCGGTGGTCGCTATCCTGATCGCGTTGTTCTCGCAGCGGCAAAACGTACGCGAGGATTCCGTGATTGGCATCTTCTTCGCTGCTTCCTTCGCGGTGGGCATGGTGATCATCTCCCGCACCGAGGGCTATACCGCCTCGCTGAGCAGCTTCCTCTTCGGCTCGCTCACTGGTGTTTCCAGTACCGATGTGTGGTTGGCATTGGCAGTGTCCGTGCTGGTCTTGGCGACGATCGTCGTCATTGGCCCGCAGCTGAACGTCACCTGCCTGGACCGCGAAACCGCGCGTGCCATGAACATTCCGGTGCTGCTGATGGACATCGTGCTCTACCTGGCTGTTACTGCGGCCGTGGTGATCTCGGTCGGCACCGTCGGCAATATCTTGGTGCTCGCCCTCCTGATTGCGCCACCGGCCACCGCCCGCCTGATCACCTCAAACTTGGCGACGATGATGGTCCTTTCTGCGGCCTTCGGCGCGTTGGGCAGCTTCTTCGGGCTGTATATCGCCTGGGCATTCGACCTTCCGGCGGGTGCCAGCATCGTGCTGCTGCTTTCGGTCTGGTTCCTGGTGGTCTGGGCGCTGATGCCGTCGATCAGAACCCTGCAGACCACCAGAGCCGCGCGGGTGAGCAGACAACCAGCCAGCTAAACCAGTCAGCTAATTCAAAAACTCAAAAATACGAAATTATTATTTCTCACTTCCTTGGGAGGAACCATGAAATCCACGAACAGTGTGCACCGCATTCGCCGTCCGCGCAGCCCGCGCCGGTTCTCGAAAACTGCTGTGAGCCTGGGTCTGTCGTTGGGCTTGGCGACGGCTGGTCTGGGCGCTGGAATGTTAGCGCCGTCGGCAAGCGCGCAAATCCACGAAATCTGCACCGCGGCGGAAGGCTGGACGCCGAATCACAAGATTACGCATGGACACCAGGATATGACGGTCCTTTCGGAGAACGGATTAGAACCTGCACTGATTGATGATTCCTCCGGTGAGTCGCTGTCCTATGGGTCTGGGCGCAGCGTAGTTGAGGTCTCCAATGACCAGCATGTGAAACTCGATGCTCTGGGAATCGCGGGGCTTCCCGACGAAGGCTGGTACCTGCCACAAACGCAGTTGCCTAACGTACCCTGGCTTGGTTTTTCCACGATGTATCTGAACGACCACCTGGTGGAAGGGGAGTCAGTGTCGATGAACCTGAACCTGAAGCAGGGCCCTGGCCGGATGATTGGTTGGCTTCCGGAAGGTGTTGGCAGCAACAAAATTGTGCTGGATTCCGACGATGCGGACGACGCGTGGCCAATTCCTTATAACACTCACGTGCATACCGGCTTCGTGTTTGAAGAAGCTGGCGTTTATGAGGTGGGGTTTGAATTTAAGGTGCCACGGGGCGGAACCCAAACCTTAGACCTGATGTTCCTGGTCGGCGATTACGACTGTGCTGACCGTGCTTCGGTGAACGCTGGCACGAAGAGTAAGGGTGCCAGCGGCAAACCTAAGACATTTGGTGATCACTTAACCGCGATGGAAAAAGAAATCACCCAGACGGAAAAGGCGATTTCCGGGATTGAGAAATCGGTGCGTAAGCTCGTATCGCCTTTCACTAAGGAAGACGACAAGAAGGCTCCGAAAGCGAATGCTTCCGGGAAGCCAGGCGCGCCGGGTGCACCGAACGCGGGAAACAAGCCGGCCCCAGCGAAACCAGGTCAGCCGGGTGCTAACGGGGACGCTAAGCAGGCCCCAGCCGGTGGAGGGCCGAAGCCCGCTCCAGTAGCTCCGAAAGGCGGCGGGGGAGGAGCAGCCCCGGCACCTGCTCCTGCACCGCGTAGTGGCGGATCGAGCAGCGGTGGCTCCAGTGGCGCAATAGTACCTGCCAAGGCTCCCGCGCCAGCCCCAGCGCCAGCTCCGGCACCAAGCGCTGGTGGTTCCGGTGCAGCTCCGGGCCTGGAAGCAGCTCCGGTAGAAGGTGCTGAAGACGCAAACCTATCAGGCGTTGATGGTCAGGGCGATGCATTCGCGAGTGCCGATGGTGCTGCACAGCGAGGCGCTGCGAGTGCGAACTACAAGCCGACCTCGTCGTCGATGAGCTTCTTTTCCGGCCTGATCCTTGGCTTGGGTGTATTCGCCTTCGCGTTGGGCATCGGTATTTATGTCGTGATGTGGCAGCGTTCCCGCAACAAATAAGTTGTTGGGAGGCGACTAGCTTGCTGGATCCGGGCGTAACCGGTGGCAGAGCAAACGCTCCGGTGTAAAACAGGAGCCTAAACCAGGGGTGTAAGTTAGACCCACACTAAGGCGCGCTATTTTACAAAAACCGCGATTTTTGTAAAATAGCGCGCTATTATTGTCTATATTCTTACAACGCTCCGTGAAAATACGACGCTGATTCAACATATGTCGCTGATCTAAAGCACTAACACGGTCTCTCAGAATGTGCGACTCTACAGTGGGATTTCACCGTCGCAGGGCACCCGCTATTCCTGATGATGACCGTCGAGCTTGCCGGCGATGACGCACCAGGCGGGAAGCACTTCCGTCGGCACGTAGTCACAATCTTCGATGAAACGAAAGCGCTTGATCGGGCGCCGGGTGCGGAAGAATATATCGAGCATAAAATGGATACTTTTTTCCTACCCAAGCCAGCACAGAGAATTCTCTGAATCGGGGGGTGGCTTTCTTCGTTAAAGAGATTACCGAGGTTATTAACGACGCTCAGGTAGAGCTAGAAGAATCCCTCGACGAGAAGCACGTGCACTTTTTAACCTTGGAGGAACGACTCGGGGAAGCCGAATTCTGGGACTATATAAAGCCTAATGTGACGGCGATGTTTCACGTGAAACAACGCCTTGTCACACGCAAAGCACCGCTAGCTAAAAGCTAATTCAAGAGGGTATTAACCAGTGTGGTGCACTGGGGCTAGTCGATAAACTGGCGTATCCATACCCTCGTAACGTGCCTTCAGCTGCAGCGCGAGGTAGCGCGAATAATGCCGTGACTGGTGCAGATTGCCACCATGGAACCAGAGGTTATCCTGCTGGGTCGGCTTCCACATATTGCGCAACTCGCCTTCCCACGGCCCCGGATCCTTTGTCGTGTCGGAACCCAGGCCCCAACATTTACCAACTTTGTCAGCGACTTCCTTAGAAATCAGCATTTCCGCCCAACCGTTCATCGAGCCATAGCCGGTGGCCAACACGATGACGTCTGCTGGCAGCACGGTGCCGTCGTCAAGCGTCACCGAATCCGTACCGACCTCCGCGATGGTAGTTCCCGAATGCACGGGAATCGAGCCATCAGCCACCAGCTCCGAGGCACCCACGTTGATGTAATAGCCCGACCCGCGGCGCAGGTATTTCAGGAATAACCCGGAGCCGTCGTCGCCGAAATCGAGCAGGAAACCCTTCTCGCGCAGCCGCTCATAAAACTCGGCGTCGTCCCGTTTGATTTTGTCAAAGACCGGGCGCTGCACATCCGGCAACACTTTGTACGGCCAGGATGCAAACAGCAGGTCAGCTGAATCAGTATCCAGCCCGGCATCAATGGCGTCTTCGGAATACAACGGTCCGAAGACCTCGCGCATCAAAGAATCGGACTGCACGATATGCGTCGACGAGCGCTGGATCATCACCGGGTGTGCGCCATTGTGGTGCAGATCGGCAGCAATATCGTGCGCGGAATTATTCGCACCCAAGATGATCACGTTCTTCCCGGCATCTCCCGCCCCGCCTGGGTGTTCGCTGGAATGGCGGATCTCTCCGACAAAATTCTCCTGGCCCTTTAGATGCGGTTTATTCGGCACACCCGACATGCCTGTTGCCAAAACCAACTGGGTGGGGTGCAGGACAACGTCTTCTGTTTCGCCGCTGTCTGGGTTGCGGCGTGTCACGTGCACCGACCAGGTTTCGGTTTCCTCGTCGTATTCGGCGCTGGTGGTTTCGGCATTTGTCCAATAGTCCAGATCCATGATGCCGACGTAATGTTCCAGCCAATCACCCATCTTGTCTTTCGGGGTGAACACCGGCCAGTCCTCGGGGAAAGGCAGGTAGGGCAGGTGGTCGTACCACACGGGATCGTGCAGCGAGAGCGAATGATAACGCCCGCGCCATTGATCACCTGGGCGGTCTGCCTTGTCGACGACCAACGTCGGCACACCTTGCCGTTTCAGCCGGGCTGCCAGCGCGATACCACCTTGGCCGCCGCCGATGATGAGCACGTACGGTTGGGTGGAATAGCCGAGTTCTGCGCGCCGCTTTTCGCGTTTGTCGGCCCAATTTTCTGGATCCAGCTTGGGCCCGTGCTCGGCGCCTAGGACTCGGCGGCGACGTGTGGGTTCGGGGAAATCTTTGAGCTCGCGGGCGGATGTGAGCATCGTCCATGCCAATCCGTTGCGTAGACGCGCGATACCTTTGCCGTGCATGGCGGCACTGTCGAATGTGAAGTGCACGCGAATGACGTTATCGGCAACTTCATCCGGGCCTTCATCTTCGACTTCTGTGATTTCAATATTGTGCAAGGCAGATGCCGGGTGGGTGGAGGCAATCATGTCTGCGATGTCCTCGGTGCCTTCGGCGGTATGCAGGTTCCAGGTAAAAGTTGTGAGATCGCGCCAGAATCCGTCTGTTTCAAAAAGCGTGGCGACGGCGCGCCCTGCATCGGCGGCGGTGGTGGCATTGGTGGCTTGTTCTAGGTTGGTCAGCCAGTTGAGCGCAGTAGCGCGTAAGTCTGTTGCGTGCGGTGCGGTCTTCACGGCCGAATCCGCAGTAGCCGAATTAGCCGTGCCGGTCATGGTTGCGTGGGTTTGCACGTTAGTAACCGTCATGGGAATGCCTTTCTGCTCTGGGGCCAACACACGGTATTGTGGTGCTGTTCACACAAGGATAATGTGAGCAGGGTCGCAAAACAATGGTTTTGCAAAACTAGTGAAGTAGTCTCCGGCTACGCCCCTGTTAGTTTGTGCAGTCCCGAAAAATATCCGGCAGAAGTGGAAACACCACGGACAGCGTGTCGGTGACCGCGCCTGACGACGACGCGCAGTTGATGATTAGGCTTCCGCCGCCATGCTCGGTCATGCCGATGATTCCGCGAGAGAGGCCTGCTTTGGGCGAGGATTGCAAACCGCGCAGCAGTACTTGCGTTTCCAGGCCGTGCAACCGGGCGCTGAGGTATTTTTCCGTTACTTCTGGCGTGAAATTGGTGGATCCAATGCCGGTTCCGCCGATGACGATAATGATTTCGCAGCCGTCGGCAAGGGCTGATTGTACGGCGCCATCGACGGGGGTGTAACCTTCTGCGATAACTATGGAAACGTGCAATTGCAGTCCGTAATTTTTAATAAAATCTTGCGCAATCTCACCGGATTTATTTGTTTTACCTTTTGTTAAAATCCGGTCGGAACTGACGATGATGGCAGCTAGTTTTGTACCCATATTTCGCCTCCAATTTCTTGAAAATGGGCGGTGATAAAAGTCATAGGGGAGTATTGTTTCCCCAGCTTAGGGCTACCTTAAGTACCCTACCTGCAGGATTGTTCGCTATGCGAATTATGCAAGATTTGTGTGTCGTAATTTAATAAAAATTTAGCCGTTTTGGGTTTCCTTGATTGATTCATTTGCCACTAAATTGGGGGACATAAGCCCTACGACTAATGAGGATACAATGACTACTCTCGATACCTCAGGCAAAGTCATCCAGGGATGGGATCCAGAAAAATCTGATCACTGGGACTCCAAAATCGCCTGGCGGACACTGTGGATTTCCACTTTCGTTCTCATCATTGGCTTCGCCACGTGGTACCTGGTCTCCGCAATTGCACCACAGCTGAATGCAATCGGATTCGACCTGACCACCGCTCAGCTTTATTGGCTGACCTCCATTCCAGGCTTGGCTTGTGGTTTGTTCCGCCTGTTCTTCATGTTCATGCCACCCATCATGGGTACCCGCAAGCTGGTCTGGGTTTCATCCCTCCTGTTCATCATCCCGATGCTGGGATGGTTCTTTGCCGTCCAAGACACCTCCACCTCCTACTGGTGGTTGCTGACGTTGGCATTCATGTCCGGTGTTGGCGGTGGCGTGTTCTCCGGATTCATGCCATCCACCGGCTACTTCTTCCCGAAGCGCCTGTCCGGCACCGCGCTTGGTCTGCAGGCCGGCATTGGTAACTTCGGTATCTCATTCATCCAGCTGGTTGCCCCATGGTTGATGGGATTCACCTTGCTCGGCGTTGGGTTCGTGGCACCGCAGCGTACTGACGACGGCCACATCTTCGTGCACAACCCAGCGATCTTCCTGGTCCCATGGGCAATCGTGGGCGCTATCCTGGCCTTCACGCTGCTGAAAGACGTCCCGATCGAGGCAAACTTCCGCCAACAGATCGACATCTTCGGTAACAAGAACACCTGGATTCTCACCGCCGTCTACATGATGACCTTCGGTGGATTCGCTGGCTTCGCAGCCCAGCTGCCTCTGCTGATCAACCAAACCTTCGGCGCTGGCTCGCAATTCGCTGGGCAATTCGAAAACCTGCCCAACGGTGCCACCTACGCCTTCCTGGGCCCACTCATTGGTGCGCTGGTTCGCGCACTGTGGGGTCCGCTGTGCGATAAGTTCGGCGGAGCCATCTGGACGTTCATCGGCTGTGTCGGCATGACTATTTTCACCGTCGTCGCCACGTTCTTCCTGACGCCATCCCACCCAGACCAAATGTGGTGGTTCCTCGGTTCGATGCTCGTCGTCTTCTTCTTCACCGGTCTGGCTAACGCCGGCACCTTCAAGCAAATGCCGATGATTCTGCCGAAGCGCCAAGCCGGCGGCGTGATCGGTTGGACGGGCGCTACCGCAGCGTTCGGCCCGTTCATCGTCGGTGTCCTGCTTTCCATGTTGGCGCCAACCGTCTTCTTCATCGGCTGCGTCGTCTACTTCGCGATCACCACGGTGCTGGTGTGGATCTTCTACGCCCGCCCGAATGCACCGTACCCAGGATAAATAGGAGCGAATTTCCCCCATGACTACTTCTACAACTGACTCCTCAGCATCCAGCAATTCTAACGGTCCCAAAACCAACCCGCTGTTCAAACTCGGTGCCTACCTGCGCAAGGGTGAGGCCACCGATTCCGGCCAGCAGCTGTTTCTGAAGGGTGGCCGCCAGGCCGACGTTTTCTACCGCAACCGCTGGGCCTTCGACAAGATGGTGCGTTCCACCCACGGCGTGAACTGCACTGGTTCTTGCTCGTGGAAGGTCTACGTCAAAGACGGCGTAATCACCTGGGAATCCCAGGCCGTGGATTACCCCACCACCGGTAATGACATGCCGGAATACGAGCCTCGCGGCTGCCCACGTGGTGCCTCGTTCTCCTGGTACACCTACTCGCCGACGCGTGTGCGCTACCCTTACGCCCGTGGCGTGCTCGTCGACATGTTCCGCGAGGAAAAGAAAAAGCACGGCGATTCCGTGCTGGCATGGCGTGCAATCCAGGAAGACCCAGAAAAGCGCCGCGCTTATATCTCCCAGCGCGGCAAGGGCGGCTTGATCCGCATTTCCTACGAAGAAGCGATCGACATCGCGTCGGCGGCTCACGTCTACACCATCCGGAAATACGGCCCAGACCGCATCAACGGCTTCACCGTTATTCCAGCGATGTCGCAGGTGTCCTACGGCGCCGGCATGCGCTTTTTGCAGTCCATCGGCGGCGTCGCCTTGTCCTTCTACGACTGGTACGCCGACCTGCCGCCAGCATCGCCGCAGACCTTCGGCGACCAGACTGACGTCCCGGAATCTGGTGACTGGTACAACTCGTCCTACCTGATGATGTGGGGCTCGAACATCCCGGTCACCCGCACCCCGGATGCCCACTTCATGGTCGAGGCCCGCTACAAAGGCACCAAGGTCGTCGTGGTCTCGCCGGACTTCGCGGATAACACGAAGTTCGCCGACGAATGGGCCCGCATCCAACCAGGAACCGACGCTGCGTTGGCATTCTCTATGGGCCACGTCATCCTGAAAACCTTCCACGTGGACCGCCAGGAGCCGTACTTCCTGAACTACATGCGGAAATACACCGACTCGCCATTCTTGGTGGCTCTGGACAAGCGTGACGACGGCACCTACACCCCAGGCAAGTTCTTGACTGCCTCGCAGGTCAGTGAAGAAACGCTGAAAGAATCGCCGAACGCCACCCACCGTGGCTTGGTCATGGAAGAAGACGGCCGCGTCGTCGACCCAGGCGGCACTGTAGCTGACCGCTGGGATATGGAATCGTCGAAGTGGAACCTGGCGCTGGATCATGCCGACCCGGTCATGTCCATCGCCGAGACTGACCAATTCGACACCGCAGAAGTGTTGTTCCCACGTTTTGACTTGGATGCCAACCCAGAAGACGTCGGAACCGGTAAGCCAATCGGCGCTGGTGTCGTACACCGCGGCGTTCCGGTACGTGAAGTTGACGGCAAGCTCGTCACCACCGTCTACGACGTCATGCTCGCGCACTATGGCGTGAACCGTGAGGAACTGAACCTGCCTGGCTCCTGGCCGAAGGACTTCCATGACGCCAGCGAAGTCGGCACTCCAGCTTGGCAAGAAGGCCTGACTGGTGTCGCAGCCGAAACCGCGATCCGCATTGGCCGCGAATTCGCGCAGAATGCTGCCGATTCACAGGGCCGCTCGCAGATCATCATGGGCGCCGGCGTGAACCATTACTTCCACGCCGACAACATCTACCGCACCTTCTTGGCACTGACCTCGATGTGCGGCACCCAGGGCGTCAACGGTGGCGGCTGGGCACACTACGTCGGCCAGGAAAAACTGCGTCCGATGAACGGCTGGACCCAGTGGGCCATGTCTGCCGACTGGCAGCGCCCACCGCGCCACATGATCACCACCGGTTTCTACTACTTCGCCACCGAGCAATACCGTTACGACAACTCTCGGGCATCCCACCTGGGCTCGCCATTGGCCAATAACGACGCCATCGGTGACAAGATGGTCTCCGACACCATGGCAGAAGCCATGCGTCGTGGCTGGATGCCGGCCTACCCGCAGTTCAACCGCAACTCGCTGTTCTTGGCTGACGAAGCCGACGAAGCCGGCATGGAAGTCAACGATTACGTCGTCCAGCAGCTAGAAAAAGGCGACCTGGAGTTCTCCTACGACAACCCATCGGCAGAAGAGAACTGGCCACGCATCCTCATCAACTGGCGTACCAACCTGCTGGGGTCCTCCGCGAAAGGCACCGAGTTCTTCCTCCGCCACCTGCTGGGCATCGATTCCGATGCCAACGCGCCGGAACTGGCAGAAGAAGATCGCCCGCGCACCATCAAATGGACCGATGACGTGCCCGTCGGCAAGCTCGATCTGATGATGACCGCCGATTTCCGCAATACCTCGACCACCCTGGTCTCTGACCTGGTGTTCCCGGCGGCGACCTGGTACGAAAAGCACGACATGTCCTCGACGGATATGCACCCGTACCTGCACTCGTTCAACGCCGCGATCAACCCACCATGGGAGGCACGCACCGACTTCGAGATCTTCCGCGATCTCGCCGCCGATCTGTCTGATAAGGCCACCACCTGGCTGGGCAAGCAGCGCGACGTCGTCACGCAGCCAAGCCACCACGACAGCCCCGACGAGCTGGGCATGCCAAACGGCGTGGTGCCGAACGTCGAAGAGCAGGGACTGATCCCGGGCGTGACCATGCCGAAGCTGCACGTCGTCGAGCGTGATTACACCAAGATCTACGAGAAGTGGACCCACCTCGGCCCGCTGCCAGCGAAGGCGGGAACTGGCGTGCACGGCACCAAGTTCAACGTCGAAAAGCAGGCCAAAGAGCTTGAGCTGATCTGCGGTACCTCGGAAACTTCCATGGGTGAGCTGGTTGATCTGTCCAAAGACACCAAGGTCATCGACGCGATTTTGCACCTGTCTGGTGTTTCCAACGGTGAGCTGGCGAAGCAGGGCTTCGAGTTCCTGTCCTCGCGCACCGGCAAGGACCTCACCCCGCTGGGCGCGGCCGACGAAGATGTGCGCATCACTTGGGATGACATCAAGGAACGCCCGAAAGAGGTCATCACCTCGCCGGAATGGACTGCCGACAAGCGCAACAAGCGCCGCTACACCGCGTTTTCCATCAACGTGGAATTCGACAAACCATGGCACACCGTCACTGGCCGCATGCAGTACTACATCGACCATGACTGGTACATCGACTACGGCGAAACCCTGCCGATTTTCCGCCCACCGCTGGATCACGTGCACATGCACGGCGAATTCGCGCCGGGCACGGAACTGACCAACGACCGTGGCGAAGCCGAAGTCACGCTGCGTTACTTGACGACGCACAACAAGTGGTCGATCCACTCGCAGTACTTCGATAACCTGCACGTTTTGTCCATCTCGCGTGGTGGACAGGTTGTGTGGATGTCCAACAAGGACGCGGAGAAGATCGGGGTTACGGACAACGACTGGGTCGAGGTCTACAACCGCAACGGTGTGGTTTCTGCGCGTGCCATCGTTTCCCACCGCATCCCGGAGGGCACGATGATCTGTAACCACGCCCAGGAACGCACCGTCGGCACGCCAATCAATGAGCACACCGGCCGCCGTGGCGGCACGCACAACTCGCTGACCCGCATTTCCATCAAACCGGTACACATCGCTGGCGGTTACGGCCAGCTGACCTACCACTTCAACTACATCGGCCCGACTGGCAACAACCGCGATGAGGTTACTCGCGTCCGTCGCCGTTCACAGGAGGTTTCCTACTAATGAAAGTCATGGCCCAAATTTCCATGATCATGAACCTGGACAAGTGCATTGGCTGCCACACTTGTTCGGTGACCTGTAAGCAGGCATGGACCAACCGTGAAGGCACCGAGTACATCTGGTTCAACAACGTCGAGACCCGCCCGGGTCTGGGGTACCCACGCACATGGGAGGACCAGGAGAAGTGGAAGGGCGGCTGGGAGCGCACCAGCTCTGGCAAGCTGAAGCCGAAAGCCGGTGGACGCATCAAGAAATTGGCGACGCTGTTCCACAATCCGAACTTGCCGGAGCTCAAGGACTACTACGAGCCTTGGACTTACCAGTACGAAGATCTGATGGGTGCGAAGGCTGGGCAGAAAACGCAGCCAACCGCAAAGCCGGTATCGCAGATCGACGGCCGCGACATCAGCAAGATTGAATGGTCGTCCAACTGGGACGATAACCTGGGTGGTTCCACCGCAACCATGGACGATGATCCGATCTTGCACAACATGAACCTCGAGGTGAAAAAGGAAATCGAGGATTCGTTCATGTTCTACCTGCCGCGTATCTGCGAGCACTGCATGAACCCGACCTGTGTTTCCTCGTGCCCATCTGGTGCGATGTACAAGCGCACCGAGGACGGCATTGTTCTGGTGGACCAAGACCGTTGCCGTGGTTGGCGCATGTGCGTTTCCGGCTGCCCGTACAAGAAGGTTTATTTCAACCACAAGACTGGTAAAGCCGAGAAATGTACCTTGTGCTACCCGCGCTTGGAGGTCGGCCAGCCGACGGTGTGCTCCGAGACCTGCGTGGGCCGTCTGCGCTACCTGGGCGTGATTCTTTACGACGCCGACCGCGTCGCTGAGGCCGCTGCCACCGAAAACGAGCAGGATTTGTTCGAGGCGCAGAAGTCCATCATGCTGGATCCGCACGACCCAGAGGTGGTGCGTGCCGCACAAGCAGAGGGCATCCCGCACTCCTGGATTGATGCTGCCCAGCAGTCGCCGATCTACGATCTGATTTTCAAGTACGGTGTTGCTTTGCCGCTGCACCCGGAGTACCGCACCTTGCCTATGGTCTGGTACATCCCGCCGCTGTCCCCAATCGTCGACAGCGTGACTGCTTCCGGCAACGACGGCGAGGATCACAAGATCTTGTTCTCGGCTTTGTCGAATATGCGCATCCCGCTGGATTACCTGGCTGGTTTGTTCACCGCGGGCGATACCGTGCCGGTGGAGAAATCCCTGCGCCGCCTGGTGGCTATGCGTTCCTACATGCGCGATATCAACCTGGGCAACGAGCCGAAGGAAGAAATTGCCCAGGCCGTCGGCATGACCGGCAAGCAGATCGAAGAAATGTACCGTCTGCTGTCCATCGCGAAGTACGACGACCGCTACGTCATCCCGACCGCTTCTCCGGAAACCCCACGTGGCATTTCCAACCTGGACCCATTCGGTGGGGTCGATCCGGCACAGGCCTCCGAGGACGTATTCCACGACCTGGGCATGGGAGCACCGGAAGCCTGCACCAGCAGTGCTGCGCAAGGAGGCAAAGTCTCGCTGTTGTCGTGGAGCGGTGACCGCCCCGATTCGATGTTCCCTCCGAAAAAATAGGGAATAGGGAAGAAGTAGGAGCAACCCTTGAGTATCTTCGACAAACTGCGCAAACGCCCGACGACTCCGTCGACGAAGCCGAAATTTGCCGCCGCGCCTGCCGACGACGCCGTCGCCGGATATGGCACCCCGGCTGGTATCGGCACTATGGGTGGCGCCAAGGACGTCGAGCGAACCCTGCGTGCCCACACCGGTAAAGTGCCCACCGAGTTCATTGCCCCGGTGGAGGTCACCGAAGAGCAGCGACGCATCACCGCGATGGCGGTGTCTGTGTTGCTGAACTACCCGGGCGAGGACATCATCGATAAGCTCGCCGCTGTCGAAGAGCAGGTAGATCAGCTGCCGTTGGCGATTGCCACAGACTTCGTGAACTTCGCGGAATGGGCCCGCAGTGTCGGCCCGCGTGCGCTGGAAGAACACTACGTGGAAACCTTCGACCAGCGTCGTCGTTGCGCGTTGTTCTTGTCCTACTACGCCGTGGGCGATACTCGCCAGCGGGGCATGGCGATTTTGTCGTTCCGTGAGCAGCTGGAGGCCTTGGGTTTCCAGATTTCGGACGACGAGTTGCCGGATCATCTGTGCGTGGTATTAGAAGCCATGGCGATGACCGAAGGTGAAGAGCACGAACGCGCCGTGGAAATGGTGGCCAGCCACCGCGAGGGCATTGAGGTGCTGCGGGCGGCGTTGAACCAGGCGAGCTCGCCTTATGTCGCGCTGATCGTCGCATTGTGCAAGGCGTTGCCGCAGGTTGATGCAAAGACTGCGCAGAAATACGTCGATTTGATCCGTACCGGACCGCCCGCAGAGATGGTCGGCATCGCGGATTTGCCGTTCCCGACCACGCAGCCGGGCGTTGTATAACTAAAATTGATTAAGGACCACACCATGTTTGATAACTTCCTCTGGGGCGCATTCCCGTGGTTAGCGATTGTGGCGTTTGTCGTCGGTATCTTCTGGCGTTGGCGCTCGGACCAATTCGGCTGGACCACTCACTCCTCGCAGATTTATGAATCCAAGCTGCTGCGTCTATCGTCGCCGCTGTTCCACTGGGGCATGGTCTTCGTGATCATCGGCCACCTGATGGGCCTGGCCTTCCCGAAGTCCTGGACTCGCGCCGTCGGCATCGACGATCACACTTACCACCTGATCGCGACCATCCCCGGCTCGATCGCCGCGTTGGCCGTGCTACTCGGATTTGCCGGCCTGCTCTACCGTCGTTTGAAGAACCGCTCGGTGTTCTTGTCGACGTCTGCCTCCGACAAAGTCATGTACATTTTGTTGGGTGCGGCGCTGATTTCCGGTTCTTTCGCGACGTTTACGCTGCAGTTGTTTGATCTGGCCGGTACCGGTGGATACGACTACCGCGAAACCATCTCGCCGTGGTTGCGTCAGCTATTGATTTTCAATATTGAGCCGGAGCTCATGGCTAACGCTCCGTGGCAGTTCAAGGTGCACGTCATTGCTGGTTTCACGCTGATTGCCGTGTGGCCGTTTACCCGCCTGGTGCACGCGTTCTCCGCGCCGGTGGGGTATACCACCCGCCCGTACGTGCTGTACCGTTCCCGCGACGAGCGCACCACCCCGATGCGTTCCAATACCGCGTGGGAGCCGATCCGTTCGCACCGCGAGCAGTTGGAAGGTGAAACCCCAAGCCACGGTGCTTAGGTTCCCGCGGGTTTAGCCATCTGACTCAATACGCTGCTCCGGCAGCGACTGCCGCCAGTCCGGTGCTCAATTGCGAGCATCAGGGCTGGCGGTTTTGTGTTGGCGGATAATAGTCATGCGGAAAATCCTCCAAGAATTCGTCCGCATCCCCAATAGGGGTGGGGATATATCTCTTTGCGAAATCTAGCCGCCGGGTTTCGTGTATTCCTATTCTCTTTTTGCTGTAGGCCGGGCAGGATGTCTGAAGTGTCCCAGGTTTTGTTCCGTTTGAGTAGATCGGAAAATCTTCGAACATGCCCAAGAAAATTTGACCAGAATGCGAAGGACCCTGTGGTCTGTCTCGTGGAAGATCGCATCGTGGCGGAAAATATGTCGATGCACCCCGCGTGTCAGGCAGTAGCCTCAAAGTCTCGGTTGTGGTCCGGTTCATCGATGAATACCGGGATCGTTTCTCTGCCCGAGTTCATTTGTGAGACGTTGAAGAACAATCGCGAAGGTGGCTTCATTACCTCGCGTGGGTACCGCCAGTCCAAAGCTCGTGGCATGAGTGCCCGCAGACTTCGTGACGGCGTGCTGGTTGAGCGCATTAGTGCTGTTAATCAAGCTAATTACGGAGTCTACGGTGTGCGGAAAATGTGGCATGCTCTCCGCCGTGAAGGAATCGATATCGGTCGCGAGCACACCGCACGGCTGATGCGACTGGCTGGTGTTTCTGGCAAAGGCAAAGGCCGGTCACCTATTACAACCCGAAAAGCTCACGTGCCTGATCTGCGCCCGGACTTAGTCCAACGTGAATTCAACGCCGCAGCACCGAATAAGTTGTGGGTCGCCGATATTACTTACGTGCGCACGAAGAAAGGCTTTGTCTACACCGCTTTTGTCACCGACGTTTACTCCAGGCGGATCGTTGGGTGGGCGTTATCGGATTCGATGCGGACTTCAAGCACTGCCGCTGCAGGCGCTCAACCAGGCGATAGTGTGTGCTGAAGAAACGACAGGTTTGGTGCATCATTCGAATCGTGGGTCGCAGTATGTCAGCGTGGTCTATAACAAGCGAGGTGCCCTGCACAGGATTACCGATTACACCGGGACTGTTGGTGACTGATATGACAATGCATTGGCTGAAAACGTGAACGGTTCTTACAAGAACGAGCTGATCCATACTCGCAGGTGGGATGACGTTATCGAGGTAGAAATCGCGACATTCGAGTGGGTGTCATGGTGGAACGAGACAAGGCTGCATCAAAGCTTGGGGTACCGCACCCCGGTCGAGGTTGAAGACGCGTTGTGGGAACAAGATGAGTCTCGGGAAATAATAGAAAATAAGGTAAATCCCTAGGAACAAAACCCAGTACACTTCAGGGCCTGATGATTACGCTCTATGATTTTGCAACAACCACAGTCATGCTAGCTATCTTCCTTCTTTGGGTGATAAGCATTATCGTACTGTTCAAAAAGAAAATGAGCGCTCTTTCTGCACTTATATGGCTTGCTGTCATAATCATTCTTCCGATCCTCGGACCTATCGCTTTTCTTCTGTACTCCACTCAGCAGAAAAAGCACGAAGGGGAATCCCCGACTAGATATGAAAGCGACACCCTGGAGGAAAAAAATTTTCTTTTAGGTGGTCGTTAAATCGTACATAGGTGTGGCGATATGGGTGCATAAGTGAAAAGTGAACTGGCCCCCGAAAGTTGGACTGGTTTAATTCTAGGCGGTTAGGGCTTCAAGGGTTTGATTTCGATATTGCATCGGGGTCAGGCCCTTGAGTCGTTGTTGGATGCGTTCGGTGTTGTACCACTGGATGTACTCGTCGATCGCCTGGTTGAACTCTGCGACGGTGTCGAAGACTTCACCGTGATACATCTCCGTTTTCAGGTGCCCGAAGAAGTTTTCCATCACCGCATTGTCGTAACAGTTTCCCCTCCTTGACATCGACTGTGTGCCACCAATACCTGTAATGAGTGTGCGCCAACTGGAATGCTGGTACTGGAATCCCTGATCGGTATGCACAAGCAATCGTTGGTCTGGTGATTCTTGCGCGATGGCATCACGCAAAGACTGCGAGGTAAACACCGTATTCGGTGAGGTTGCAACGCTGTACGACACGATTGAACGATCGCATAAGTCCATAATTGGCGATAGATAGACTTTGGTGCCAGCAACGCGAAACTCCGTGACATCGCTTGCCCACACCGTATTTGGTTCATCAGGTGTGAAACATCGATTCACTACATTGGCTGCGATGTCACTGACTGTGCCTTTGTACGAGTTGTACTTCTTTTTCGCCCTGACCTTGGACTTAAGCCCCAGTTGGTCCATGAGCTTGTAGACCAGCTTATGGTTGACGACCCATCCTTGTCTGCGTAGCTGGGCATGCACTCGCCGGTAACCATAACGACGGTTCATCCGCTCAAAAACATCGATGATTTCCTGCTTGAGCTGGGCATGCTTATCAACCATGGTGAGGCGTTGTTGGTGATAGAAAAATGTTGACCGGGCAAGACATGCCGCAACCAGCAAGTCCTCCAGGCGGTGGTCTGACTTGAGGATGACGATAGCCTCGACCTTTAGCCTCGTCGCTGGTTGTTCAAGTCCCGCAATTTTTTTAAGTACGCATTTTCTGCCTGTAGCTTCTCTACCTCGCGGCGTAGCCGATCTTCTGCGGTCAGCGGTGTCGAGCTGGTGCTGCCTTTCGGTCGTCCCTTCGGTTTGAGAGTGTCTGTTAGTTTGTGTGCGGGGTTTGGTTTACAAGTAATCCTAGAATCGGTCGGGGTAAGCCACCGCTGGGGATGCGGAAACTAACGCAAAATGCCCTTACTTAGGTTAGATGGCGGTCATACTCACCCCATATAAGGGGAATAAGTAAAAAGTCGAAAAATTGTGTTGCAGTTTACAATCTATTGTTTTACGATGAGGTTGCTTCCTTAAAAAGGGGCTCGCATCTTACGAATGCATTTTTGGAGGAGATGTGCAAGCTGAAATACGCGGAAAGTTTTTACTCTCCATTTTCTGGCATTTGTTGGCGGTTTGGGTTTGGTTCCGCAGGCTGCTGCGACTAAGAAAGTCTGAGGCTAAGGGGTAAGTATGCACACAGCTATTATCATTTTTCTCTTTACCTATTCGGTAACTGTATCTTTGATGCTTTTGCGGAAAGATAAGGGGAATAAAAAGTAACATCAGTTTTTGTGCTTAAAACTTGAAGTGCCCTGGGTTTTGTTCTAGGCATTTGCCTTAATTTCCATTATTTCTCGAGCTGGTTGTCGGCTGCAAAACTCTGCTTCAACCTCTATTGGCGTGCGGTAGTCAAGGTTCTGATGAAGCATGGCGTCGTTCCACCAATCCACCGGTATCGCGATAAACAATGTTTCACGTGAAACATGGACTCAATTACGCGCGAATTCAGACACGAGTTCCTCAAAGTGTCGGTTAGAATCGCCTCAAACTGTCGGATAAAATGACCTCAAAGTGTCGGTTAGAATCGCCTCAAACTGTCGGATGGTGAAATAGTGGTGTTGTCTCAGGACTATATTCCGCGGATAACGGATGTTTTTGTGGAGCAGTCGTTGCGGCGCACTGGAGCCTTGTTGATTGAGGGGCCGAAGGGTTGTGGCAAGACTGCGACCGCCCGTCACCATGCCGAGAGCGAAATCAAAGTAGACATCGATCCTGATGTGGAGATTTCAATGGGGTAGATCCGGCTCTTGTATTACAAGGACCGACGCCGAGAGTTTTGGACGAATGGCAGGCACAACCAAAATTATGGGATGTAGTACGCCACGAAATTGATGGGCGTGGGCTGCCTGGACAATTTATTTTGACGGGATCAACCGCCCCAGCCGAAGCGGTGCAAGGCCATTCTGGAGCCGGAAGATTCTCTCGCTTAACAATGCACACCATGACACTGGCAGAATCGGGAGAATCCACTGGACAAGCTTCACTGCTCAACATGGTGAAGGGCGAGGCACCGCGCGTCGGCAAGACGGAACTAACTATCCACGATCTTGCGGAAAGGATTTGCCGAGGCGGGTGGCCAGGCTTTTTGCGTCTCAGTGTTGCGGATGCACAAGCAAACCTTCGTGATTATGTACGGACCATCGTGGAGCTCGACATTTCCACACCGGACAAGGTGAAGCGTAACCCAGCTCGGGTTCTGCGGGTAATGCGATCTCTGGCTCATGAGATCGGAACTGAAATGTCGACGACTGCAATCGCCACAGATGCCGAATTGCACCGAGAAACTGCGATTGACTACTTAGATTCTCTCGAGCGTATTTTCATCAGTCAAGACCAACCGGCGTGGTCACAATCCCTGCGCTCACGTACCCCGCTACGCAAAGCAGCCAAACGGCACTTTGCAGACCCAGCGTTAGCAGTTGCTGCGCTACAAAAACAGCCGGACGATCTATTACACGACTTTGAATTTTTCGGTCAGCTTTTTGAATCGCTGGTTGTTCATGAATTACGCGCGCTGACGAACGAGCCGGTCTATCACGCTCGCCTCGGGGATGGCACCGAAGTTGATGCGATTACGACGCTCGCTGGGCGAACAGTGCTCGTGGAGATCAAACTCGGGCACCATCCCAATGTGGTCGACGGTGCGGCGGCGAGTCTGCAGAAATTCGCCGCGGTGATGCCTGAGCCCGCTGAATTGCTGGTCGTGACCGGCGGTGGAATGTCGTACCGTCGGCCTGATGGCGTCAACGTCATCGCCATTGGTGCACTCGGGCGCTAGGCAGTTAAACGGACGGCTTAAAGCTCCCGCAGTGCCTAAATCTCGCGCAGTTCCTTCTGTAGCCGCGCGCCCATCAGATCCCAGTTCCAATTCTTGAAGACGTGCTCCCTGCCCGCAGCACCCATCTTTGAGCGCAGCTGCGCGTCGGCAAGCAATGTCTCTAAACCACGCACGAGACTGCTCACGCGATGCCCGTTAACCACCAGCCCCGTGGCGTCCGTGATGGTCTCTGGCGCACCGCCCGAATTGCCAGCGATCACCGGCAGCCCGCAGGCCTGGGCCTCCAAGTACACGATGCCCAGCCCCTCTACGGACAACCCGCCTGCGCGAGTGCGAGCGGGCATCGCGAACACATCTGCGGCAGCCAACGCATTGTTAACGCGCACCTGGTTCTGCTGATAATCCGTGTTGTTTAGCAAAAGAGCATCCGGCGCATACTTCTGCCGCAGCCTTTCCAGGCGCCGAACCGAACGCCCACGGCCCACCAAAATCAACTGCACATCCGGAAACTGTCTGCGCAACACCGGAAACGCGCGCAACAGCTTGTCCTGGCCTTTACGCGGGACAAAACGCGAAATGCACACGATCGTCGGCGCAGACGCAGCAATCCCAAAGGTCTGCTTCGCTTCCGCCTGCCGCTCAGGGCTTGCGACCGCAAAATTATCCGCGTTGACTCCGGAAGGCAGATGCACCCAGCGCGGGCGGCTACCAAAGGGTTTTTCCAGCCGACGGCGTGTGTAGGACGAGATATACGTCAGCACGTCGGAGTTGTTGCCTATCACGCGCAGCGCCTGGCGTGCCCCGGGAATCATGGACCAGCCGACCTCATGGCCGTGCGTGGTGGAAATGACTTTCTTCGCCCCGGCCTTTTTTGCGGTCTTCGCCAGCAAAGCCAGGGGAGCGGCCGCACCAAACCAAACGGTATCAATATCGTGTGTGCGGATGATTTCGTGGAGTTTTTTTGCCGCACCCGGCGTCGGCAGTAATAGGCGGTGTGGCCAGCGAATCACTGGGTACTGCAGCTGCGCGTCGTAGCTCTCGCAGGCGGCTTTATCCCGTGTGGGCGCAAAAACAATGATCTCGTTGGGGTCCAGCAGGGAAACGAAATCCCGTAGATATGATTCAATCCCCCCGATTACCGGAGGGAAATCGTTGGTGACCAGCAGAGTCTTTGGCATGGTCTTCATTAAAACACGTCAGAATTAAATGACTTCACCCAGGTGATAGTTTTTTACTTCATTGCCATAGATGGTGCGTTCCGTGCCGTCGACATCGACGCTGTGAAACACCGAATCGTTTTCGATGGCTTCGCGCAGCATCTCAATGCGGTTGCCCTGCTCGCCTGGGGCTACTCCGGCGGGGAAATAATAGGTTGAGCCGTTGTCCAATTTTACTGACAGCCCTTGAACGCCCATGGAAATTTCCTCCTCGTGCTATTTCGACCTCGTCCAACAACCGAAGGTGGACGCAGGCGATAGCGTCGATCGATTTTGTATTTTCTTCTATCAGAAACACTATCGAAGCAGGCGGGCGAGCTCACGTTACGACGCTATGGCATTTATCTCTTTACGGGCACCGTACCGACGACAAAGCGCCAGGGCGTTGTGTAACGCTTCCTGGCGCCAGGGTGCTTGTCGACGATTAAACCTCGACTACGGTTCGACTACTTCTCGTCGGAATCAGTCTCGTCAGCTGCGGACTCGCCGGAGTCAGACTCGAGTTCTTCTTTCAGCTTCTCGTCGATGGCCGCGGCCTTTTCGGCGGCGTCGGTATCGCCGTGAGCGGAAGCGCGGGTGGCTTCGGAAGCGGCTAAGTTCTCGGCAGCGCCTGCGGAGAAGTTCTTCGACAGTTGCTCGTCGATATCTGCCAGCAGCTCTTCATCGCGCTCAGCTGGGTCTTCGGCAAGATCTCCAGCCTTCTTTTCTGCCTTCGCGTTCTCTGCAGAAGCATCCGTATTTGGTGCTTCCAGGTCATCGTCGCTGGTCGACGAGTATACCAGCGTGCTGGTGGTGTTCGAGCTGTAATCGCTGGCGCGTGGTGGTTCTTCTGGTGCGCCAGATTTGCGTTTGTTCAGCACGTAGGCAATAACACTGACGATCGCGGCGATAACGCCAGCCCACAGGGCGTAGAAACCGAATCCACGAGAGTTAGACGTGGTCTTTTTCTGTACCTTCTTCTGGGCTTTCTGCAGCTTCTTTGCCTGCTGCTGAGCGGCCTTTTCTGCCTTCTTCTGGGTTTTCTTGAGCGACTTCGGCAGGTTGTCGGTGGCCTGGCTAGCCTGCTTTTGCAGGTTCTTCGCAGCTTTTTTCGCGTTCTTCTTGTCCAGCTTCTTTGCTGCCTTATCCTTGATCTTCTTGGCAGCAGCGTTGGCCTTCTTCTCGGCGCACGACAGGCGCTTGCGGTTCTTCCGGCTCAATTGTTTATCTGCCTTCTTGCGCAGTTTCTTTGCCTGCTTTTGCACCTTCTTGGTGGCTTTCGAGAAGTTGTCACTAGCAGAATCGCGCACCTGCTCGAAAGTTTCACCTGCATCGCCGTCGATCAGATCGCGGCCGGTTTCTTGCAGGGCTTCCAAGCTTTTATCCAAGCGCGCGTGAGCGGCCTTGGTCAGTTTGCCGGCTTCTTTACGTGCCTCGGGGAAGTGCTTCTCGGCGCTTTTGTCCGCGGTCTTTGCGGCGCTTTCTAAAAATTCGAAGGCTTCCTGGGACTTCTTGTCGCGGTAATCCTTGAATTTTTCCCAGCCGCTGGAGCCGAGATCGCGCGCGATGCGCAGGTTGACGCTTGCAGAACTCATGGTTGGTTCACCTCGTTAATCACATGATTGTCACTAGTTAGTTCACTAGCTAGATAGACCCAGGATAGTGGTTATTTGTGGTGATGTGGGAGAGAACAGCGAAAAGTACGAGTTTTCACCACATCTATCAGCGCCCATTAATGGTATTACCATAGACAGCTTGGTTCAGATTTTTCGCACTGTCTTGATTTATATTCAGCACGCCGTAGCCCCATTTTTCCAGCATGAACGGCACACGCAAAGGTGTTATCTTTTAGCGTTCTTCCTTGTTAGCTGCACAAGCATTAGATTGATGCCAACACTAGACAGCTTGGTACACAATCAAGACGCAATCAGCCGGAAAGGAGATGACGAGCAATGGCCCCACGCGTATCCGCCTCTGCACCATTGGATGATTCCAATGCTGATTTGGATGCTGATTCGGGTGCAGATTCCGGATTGAACGGACTGACTGACGCAGCATTTGGCGAATCTGCTCGTCACACCGGTTCCGAGCGCACCGCATTGTCATTCGAGGTCATCCCGCCGCGCCACGATGCCGACGAGAAAAAGATCTCCAACCTCCTGGCAACGCTGGAATCGTATCGCCCCGACTATATCTCTGTCACCAGCTCTCACCGCTCCGGCTGGTTGGATGGCACCGCGAAGTTCATCTCCCGCATCGACCGGGAAACCAACATGCGCACCCTGGCCCACCTCGCGTGCACCGCGGGTACCAAACAAGAAATGATCGCCTGGATTAATCGCCTGATCGATTCTGGCGTGCGCGGGTTGCTGGCATTGCGCGGCGACCTGCCCGAAGGCGATGTCGCTTTGCCTTCCGATCACCTGCAGCATGCCGACGAACTCGTGCGCCTGATCCGCGAGGTCGAAGGCCGCCAAGCAGCACGTTTTGCCGCTGGCCGGCTCGCCGTCGCCGTCGCCAGCTACCCGAACGGCCACTATCAGGCACGCACCGACGACGAGAACTTCGACGTGCTGCTATCCAAACAGCGCAGCGGGGCAGATCTGGCCATCAGTCAGCTGTTTTTCGAGGCAGAAGACTTCCTGCAATTCCGTCGCCGTGCGCAATTGGCTGGGGTGCGCATCCCGCAGATCCCCGGCATCATGCCGATCACCAGCGTGCGCCGACTGCGCCGCATGGCCGAATTTTCCAGCCTGCCGGTGCCAGAACACCTGGTACGTCGACTAGAAAATGCTCGGGACGAGCGCGCCGAAGGCATCGCGATCACCGCCGAACTCGTCCAGGCGATGTTGGATAACGATGTTGGCAGCCTGCACATCTACACCCACAACAATGCTGAGGTCACCGAAGAACTACTGCAAGCAGTGGGGATTCGCCCGCCAGCACCACCTGGCTAGTCCACGCTGCTAACCAAGCACAACCAAGCACAGCCGAGCTGGCGCAGCGAAAACCCGCACAAACCAATAAACCAACAACACGAAACGTGTTACAGGATCTGTCCCAGGAAGGACACCACAACACCATGTCGCAGACACCATTCCCAGCGAAAACCATCGAGGGCTACCCTCGCGTTGGTGCTAACCGCGAGCTTAAGCGTGCGCTGGAATCTTATTGGGCTGGCCGCATCGACCGCCCTACTTTTGAATCCGCTGCACACTCGCTGCGTATTGACACCTACGCCCGCCTGAAAGATCTCGGTCTTTCCGACGATTACGCTATCCCAGCCGACGTCGCGTATTACGACCAGGTTCTAGAGACCGCGCTGACTGTCGGCGCTCTTGGCGGCGAGGCAGAAGAAGTCAGCTTGGATGAAGAATTCGTCCTTGCCCGCGGTAACGCGGATACCGCCCCGCTGGAAATGACCAAGTGGTTCGACACCAACTACCACTACATCGTCCCAGAAATCAGCGCTGAGCAGTCCTTTACCGCCCGCCCGCAGCGCCTGCTCAAGCTTGTCGATGAAGCCCGCGAGGCCGGCCACACCATCCGCCCATACCTGGTTGGCCCAGTCACCGTGCTGGCACTGTCCAAGGCTGCCGACGGCACCACCAACCCGCTGGATCGCCTGGATGGCCTCGCGAAATCCTACGCACAGGTCTTCGCTGCACTGAAGGAAGCTGGCGTGGAATGGGTCCAGGTTGCAGAACCAGCCCTGGTTGCCGATCACACCGGCATCTCCGATGCCGAGCTTGCCGAGCGCGCCGGTGAAATCTGGACCGAGCTGCTGGGTAACGACAACCGCCCGCAGGTCTACCTGACCACCCCTTACGGTTCGCTGCAGGCTGGCCTGGACAAGCTGCTGGCCGCCGCCCCAGAGGCTTTCCAGGTGGATGTTTCTCGCCCTACCCAGGCACTGGATTCCAACTACCTGAACCGCATCAAAGAAGCCGTCGCTAAGTCGCCACAGACCACCCTGGTTGCTGGTGTGGTTGATGGCCGCAACGTCTGGGCCGGTGACCTCAACGCGCTGGTCGAAACTGCCGAAGAGCTCGGCGCCAAGCACGTCACCACTTCCGTGTCGCTGCAGCACGTGCCACACACCGTCGAGGCAGAAAAGAACTTGCCTGTCGACGTTGCTGGCTGGTTCTCCTTCGCTGACGAGAAGATCTCCGAGGTTGTGGCCATTGCTGCTGCCTTGGACGGCAAGCGCGACGAGGTAGAGCAGACCTTCGCCCGCTCTGAGCGCGCCCTGCGCACCCGTAAAGAATCCGAGCGCACCCACAACGACGCCGTCGCCAAGCGCGTCGCGCAGCTGCCAGAAGGCCAGGTTGCCCGCGAGCCGAAGTTCGCAGAGCGCATCAAGGTCCAGGATGAACTGGGTCTGCCGAAGTTGCCGACTACCACCATTGGTTCGTTCCCACAGACCAAGCAGATCCGTGGTGCCCGCGCCGATCACCGTGCCGGTAAGCTCACCGACGAGCAGTACGTCGAAGAGCTGCGCGGCGAGATCGCTTCCGTGATCAAGCTGCAGGAAGACTTGGGCATCGACGTGCTGGTACACGGCGAGCCAGAGCGTAACGACATGGTGCAGTACTTCGCGGAGCTTCTCGACGGCTTCGTCGTCACCGAAAACGGCTGGGTACAGTCCTACGGTTCCCGTTGCACCCGTCCACCAATTGTCGTCGGCGATGTCTCCCGCCCAGAGGCCATGACTACCGAGTGGGCGAAGTACGCGCAGTCGCTGTCCGACAAGCACGTCAAGGGCATGCTGACTGGTCCGGTGACTATCCTGGCGTGGTCGTTCATTCGTGACGATGTCCACCAGTCCGTCTCCGCCGACCAGATCGGTGTCGCGCTTGCCGACGAAGTCGCTGACCTGGAAGACGCTGGCATCGACATCATCCAGATCGACGAGCCAGCCCTGCGTGAGCTGCTGCCACTGCGTGCTTCTGACCGCGCGGAATACCTGGACTGGGCTGTGCGTGCCTTCCGTTTGGTCTCGCTGGAGGCGAAGCCAAAGACGCAGATCCACACCCACCTGTGCTACTCCGAGTTCGGCCAGATTATCGACGCGGTTGCGGCACTGGATGCCGATGTGACCTCCATTGAGGCAGCACGTTCGCGCATGGAGTTGCTGGAGGATCTCAACGATTCCTTCACCAGCGAAATCGGCCCAGGCATCTACGACATCCACTCGCCACGTATCCCATCGGTCGAGGAGATGGAAGAGCTGATCCGCGCGGCGCTGAAGAACGTCGACGAGAAGCGCCTGTGGATCAACCCGGACTGTGGTTTGAAGACCCGTGGTTACGAAGAGACCGAAGAGTCGCTGCGCAACATGGTGACCGCCCGTAACAACGTGGTGGAATCGCTGAACTAATTCTGGGAGCCTAATTTTAGGGCGCGTCCTTGAGCTGCTGGGCATCATTTTCCAGTGAGCTGAGGACGCGCTCCATTTTTTCTTGCTGTTTTGTGGACCGGTGCTCTAGGTGTGGGGCTTGTTCGGCAAGGCGGGTGTTGTCGTCGCTATCAGCATCCAAAATGCCTTCGCGCAGCTGCCGGGTGCGTTCGACCTCAGCATCAATGACGACGCCGAAGACCAGGCTCGTGTTGGCGATCCAGCAGCCGAAGAAAAACGTCACGATCGAGCCCAGTGCACCATAAGAATTCAACGACGATAGGTGCACGAAGTACACATACAGCCCGCCGCCGGTGAGGAAGATCAGTACCAGCGCGACGAATGCCCCGAGAGTGAAGATCCGCCACTTGGAGCGGTACGGGCGCACGTTCGGCGCATAGTAATACAGCACGGAAATAAGACCCGCAGCCATGATCACGATGACCGGCCACCGCACCCATGCCCAGACCGGCAGGATGGCGGTGGTGAGAAATTCAATTTCTTCATAGATGCCCAGTGGCCCGGCGATGGGTTGGATCAGTGTTTCCACGACGGTGACATTGACGACGAGCGCCAAGAAGATCAGGCACACGCCCAAAATCATGGCTACGGATAACAACGCCATGGATGACCAGACGTGTAGGAGCGGACGGCCGTCGATATCGCCGTACACGCGGGTGGAGAACCTAGCGAAGGCGCGCACGTAGGCGGATGAGGAGATCGCGGCTAAGACCACACCGGCGAGCAGGCCGAGCAGGTTTGTCGACGTGCTGGATAAAACAGTATCGACGGTGTTGAGCACGGTTTCGGTTTGGTTGACCGGCAAAATTCCGCCCAGGAAATCCCATAGCAAGTTTTCTAGAAGCTCGCGGTTATTGGCCATAATGAGCACACTGATGCCATAAAACACCAGCAACGTCGGCGCTAGTGCCAGCAGCGTGAAATAAGTGAGCCCGGCGCCCATGTCCGGGATTTGTAGCCGGAGCGATTGCACGACGATGCGACGGATCGTATACCACCAGCCGACACGGGTCAGTTGCGGCCGTGGCGGCGGGGTGACGGGTTCTGCGCGGTGGGCGCCGGCCATGGTGGTAGCGTCCTAACGATCTCGGGGGGCTTAGGGGACCACCGTAGTGTACTGAAAAGCCACTGTGAGTGGTGGCAGCGGGGCTGTAGCGGAGTTTAATTGAGCTTGGAAGACTCGGTGGATTGGCTGCGCGTGTGACCAGCTGGGTGGACGATGTCGTCTATACTGGTGGGCATGAGTAAATCCACTGCCAAGGCAACTTTGCACACTAATCATGGCGATATCGTGATTGAGCTGTTCGGCAATCACGCACCAGTAACCGTCGAGAACTTCGTCGGCCTGGCCAAGGGAACCCAGGAATACTCCACCCAGAATGCGCAGGGTGGCCAGGAAGGCCCGTTCTATGACGGCGCGATCTTCCACCGCATCATCGATGGCTTCATGATCCAGGGCGGCGACCCAACCGGCACAGGCCGTGGCGGCCCGGGCTACCAGTTCCGCGATGAGTTCCACCCAGAGCTGTCCTTCGACCGCCCATACCTGTTGGCTATGGCAAATGCCGGCCCAGGTACCAACGGTTCGCAGTTCTTCATCACCGTCGGCAAGACCCCACACCTGACCGGTGCGCACACCATTTTCGGTGAAGTCACTGATAAGGATTCGCAGAAGGTCGTCGACAAGATCGCTAAGGTCTCGACTGATCGCATGGATCGTCCGCATGACGACGTTGTCATCGAGTCCGTGGAGATTTCCGAGGAAGCATAATCGGCTAAGACCCCAGCACTTCTACCCGGAGTCCGCACACAGAGCATTGTGTGTTGGCTCCGGGTTTTTGTTGTGCACTGGTAACTGGGGAGTGTGGATAAATCACTTGTTATTCACGGAGTTATCCACCGGTATTTGCTGTGGAGAACTCCCCGAAAGTTATCCACAAGTCTTGTGGATAATGTGGAAAACTATGCTTGTAATTTAGAACCTCAAGTTTCACTTTAGTGTCATTTATGCAGCTAACACCCTGAATTTGTAGATTTTCTTCCACGGTTTTGTTCACAGCCCGTGAAATCTGGCGAAATGAATTGTCCACAATCGACGTTTTTCACAAATTAGTCCACAACTTGTGGATAACTTTGTCGACAACTTGTGGTGACTGAGACGAAAAATCCCCACGGTTATCCACAACAATTCACAAGTTGTGGACACCATGGGGGTGGTGTGTGGGTGCTGTGCAGCGCCACGGCCTAGGTAGCGTCGGCCTTGGTAGTGCTGGCCTAGGTGTTGTTGGTCAAGGTAGTGCTGGTTTGGGTATTACCGGTCTGGGCACAACCGATGGAGAATTCTTCGTTACGCTCCGGGTTTTCTGGGTATTCCAACGCCATGCGGGAATAAATCCGCGCGTTATAACCGCACTCTTCGCGGCTATCCAAGGTCAGGCGCACCGGGAAGGTTTCAAATTCACCGTCGGCGCAGAGTGGATCGCAATTATTGATCCACGCGGTGCCGGTGGCCGTGGCGGTATCGCCACCCCAGTTTTCCCACGCAAGATCGTCCACGTAATAGTTGTTATCCGCGCACGCGGTAGAAATCATCTCCGGGCCTTCCAATCCGGTCACGTGCACGCAATCCACGATCGCGGTGGCGGCAACCTCGGTGGTAATTTCCGGGCCCACCAAACCGTGCACACGCACCAATTGGCCGGTCGCGGGAATAACCGAAAAGCTCAGCTGGTCCACATCGCGGATCACGGTGACGATCTCGTCATCACCGCCGGTGGTTGATTGCTCCACCCCAGCCAGGTCATTGCCGTCCAGCGAGGCCATCAGCTCATACAAAACTTTTTGCTGGTCGCTCGACAACGCCGGGTGCAGCAGCAGTTTCAGCACACCGCGTGCTGTGGAATCATCCAGAGAATCTGCCAGTGCACGCAGGGCAGTGGCATCGGCACCGGTGGCCTGCAATTGTGCTGGCTCCACGGACAAACCGCGGTCTGCGTTCTGCAATTCTGCCGGAGCATTATTGCTTTGCTTTGTGGTGGTGCGTACCTCGCCAGCAGCAGAGACTTCATAAGACGTGGAGACGAATTCCGTGCCCAGCCGGTCGGTGCGTTCCAAGTATTCCTGCGCGGTGACCGCGATATCGCTGGCATCAGCAGCGTGCAGCGAGGATTCACCGGCGGTGTGCAGGATTTCTTCGGCGGTCGCGGTGGCTTCGTGCCCGTGAAACAACGACGGCAAGACTCCCGTACCCAGCGCGATTGCGCTGACAGCAGCGGCCGCACCCAACAGCCAACGGCTGCGCTGGCTGCGCCCCGTCCAGCTACTGCTGTTTCTGCTGTTTCTGCTGCTACCGCGGTTTCCAAGAGCACTGTCTTCGCTGCCTTCATTGCCTGCACCGTCTTTACCGTGGCGCGCGGACTGCAGAGCCTGTGCCTCGGCAACGTCGTCTGGTTGCGCCGTGGCAGCCCCGTCGCCAAGAATTGCCTGCAGGTGTTTCTCGCTGCGGCGTTTTTCCAGCTCGGTCAGCTCAGGCTCGCGTACCGGGTTGGCCGCGGCAAGTTGCCGGGTGAGCTCATCGTCAAAGTGTGTCATTACGACCGACCTAAGTTTTGTGGTTCCAGCGCTTCTTTGAGTTTGGTGCGTGCACGGTGCAGTTTTACCCGGGCATTGTTTTCGGTGATGCCCAAGCTGTCGGCGATATCGGTGATGCTCAACTGTTCCCACGCGTGCAAGGCGATGATTTCGCGATCTCCATAAGCAAGAGTGTTCAGTGCGCGGTTGATATCCAGCGACAAATCCGCGACTTGGCTGAAGTCGTCGGCAGCAATCTGATCAAGCTCGGTATCTTCTTCCACATGGTCCTGGTGTGATGACTTACTGCGGTAATACTCCTTGACCACATTGCCGGCGATGCCATACAGCCACGGCAACGGGCGCTGCGGGTGCAACAGCGACGCAAAGTTCGCCCAGGCGCGCCCGAATACCTCTGCACAGTATTCCTCTGCCGCAGCAGCAGCGATGCGCCGGCGAAGGTAGGCCAAAATCTGCGGGTAGTGTTCCCGGTAGATAGTGGTGAAGGTCGCCCGGTCTTGAGCCGGACGAGAATCGCTGGTCACAAACAATTCCTACTGCGCGGATGTGGAAAACGGCACGGGCAATTCACTGCACACATTGCCCGGGTGGGTGCCTAGTTGATGGCGACGGTGTCGGTCACGCCAGACGAGCACGTGATGGTGGCGGTGGCGTCCTCGTCAGCGAAATCTGCTGGCAGGGTGACATAACCGATGAGCTTGCCGACGTCGGCACCCGGGGACATGGTGGTGGCTTCACCGAAGCTGGTCTCTAGCTCTGCGCGAACGTCCTGGCCTGGGCAGGTAGCGGCGATCAGGAGCTCTTCGCCGGGCTGCACGATGCCGTCGACGGTGACATCTAGGTTCTCGCCGGCCACCTCGAAGGCGTTTTCACTGAATGGTGCCTGTGCGGAGGTTGCGAGCGCGATGCCGCCACCAGCGATAGCGATGGTGCCGATGATTCCGGCGGTGATTGCGGTGCCACGAGTTTTCATGTTTTCTCCTTAACTCACGGGCTTGAATTCCTTACACCTGGTTTGTGTACCCAAGCCCGGAATTATTACACGCAGAGTTAAAAAAAATTTTTCGCACTGTTCTCGCTGGCAGTGAGGTTAAGAGAGCCGGTCGGGATAGTGGCGCTAGCCGTTAGAAGCCAGAACTTAGCGCCAACCCATGGTCATCAACAGGCCAATGATGAATAGGCCGAACCCAATGCCGTAGTTCCATGCCTGCAGGTCGCGCATGACTGGAATGGATGGGCCTGCCAGGTAGTTGACCACCAGGTAGAGCAGCCCGGCGAGGATGAAAAAGAACATCAAGGCCTTGTACCAGACTGGGGTGCCGCCGGTGTTGATCTTGACCGGTGTGCGGCTAGCGCTCGAAGACTGGCCGGAAAACTGGTTGTTAGATTGTGAGACCTTTGCCTTAGGCATGATGCACCTTCATCAAAATCGTTGTCGGGGACGGTTACTCTGCGTACGTTGCTAATCTGCGTACGTTGTGTGGCACGTCGGACAGCTGTCGCGGCGGCCTTTGTAGTTTAGTGTTGACTAGTTTAACAGCGCCGCACCCCCGGCGGGAGGGTACGACGCTGCTAACTTACGACGAACTACTCACTGGTGTGCGAAGCTGCACGACCGTGAATGCTGTCTGCTCAGGTTGCTTAGGGAACCAGCGCGCGCAAGTTAAATTCGTAGTAACGCGCGGTGATCTCTTGGTCACGGCGGATGGTATCTCCAGGCGACGGCGCCGTCACAGAGACTAAGCCCTGATCGGTGATTACTCCGGTATCGACAGGTTCGCCAGTCACGAGCTTCGAGTCGCTGCCTTCCCAACCGGCATCACGCAGTGCAGTCAGCGCCTGGTTGCGGTTCTTGCGGGTGATATCCGGCATCTTGATCAATGCACCATTGGAAACCTCCACGCGCACATCCGAACCTTCCGGACGCATCGCACCAGCATCGATCACGTTCACAACGCGATCGGCCGGTTCCAGCGAATCGATGAACTGCGGTTTCGGCACAAAGCCCAAAGATTCCAAAGTGTCGCGGGCTTGGTTCCAGTTCATGCCGGTCAACGTCGGCACGCGAACATCAACGATTTCTCTGCCCAGCGAGATGGTCACCCGCACCTTCGAACCCTTCGGCAAGCTAGCACCAGCAGCAGGCTCATGCCGGGTAATCCGCCCCTGTTCGACAGAATCAGAAAATTCTTCGAAGACGTCTGGTTCCAATTCCAGCCCGGCCTCAGCCAACGCGGCCGATGCTTCCTGTGGGGTCAGGTCTGTCAGCCGTGGAACCTGGGTGTCTTCTTTGCCGGTCGAGATCGTCACCGTCACCGTTGTGTTGCGCTGCAGCTGCGAGCCCACGGAAGGGTTCGTGCGCACCACGTGATGCTCGGGAACCTCTGGGTCGGGTGCCTCGATGATCTCGGGTCGCAAACCAAGCTCTTCCAATTTGGCGATGGCTTCATTGCGTTCCATACCCACGATATTCGGCAGCGCGACGGTCTCGGATTGCGCGGCGTTGTCTGCTTGTCGACGGGAATCGCCGTCGTTGCGCACGCTCCAGGCATAGCCGAGGCCGATCACCAGCAAAGCCACCACGATAAAGGCGATTAGCCAACGGAAATTATTGGAGCGTTTCGACGTCGTCGCGGTTGGGTGTGCTGCGTGCGCGCCGGGGGCAGCGGATGGAACCGCACCAGTTGCGGCATGTGCACCTCCGGCAGCACCGACAGCTCCTGCAGTACCCGCTCCGGCCAGCGCTGTAGCCGGGTAATTCTGCGCCGGGTCCACGGTGCGCGTGGCTGGGTAGTTCTCCACCGTCTGGGTGGGGAATTGCTCTTGGGACGGAGCCACGTGCGCACGAGCTGCCTGGGTAACCGAACCACGCGAGAGCAGCTCTAAGTCTTGGCCCATTTCTGCGGCCGACTGGTAGCGATCACCAGGGTGTTTGGCCATCGACGTCATCACCACGGCATCGACGTTGAGCAACGACGTGGGGGAAAGGTCGACGTCAGGCATGCGTTCCGACGGCGGAGTGACGTCTTCTTGCACGTGCTGGTAGGCCACCGCAAACGGGGTTTCGCCCTGGAATGGGGTGGAGCCAGTGATCGTCTCGTAGAGCACGCAACCCAGCGCATACACATCCGAGCGCGCATCCGCGTTCTTGCCGCGGGCTTGTTCGGGCGAAAGATATTGCGCGGTACCGATGACGGCGGAGGTTTGCGTCATCGCCGAGGTGGAATCGTCCAACGCGCGGGCGATACCGAAGTCCATCACCTTCACCATGCCGGTGTTGGTGAGCATGATATTCGCCGGTTTAATATCGCGATGGATGATCCCGGCATCGTGGCTGGCTTGCAGCGCAGAGCACACGGGTTGCAAAATTTCCGCGGCTTCTTGCGGGCTCATCGGCCCGTCGTTACGCAAAATATCGCGCAGCGTTTGGCCGTGAATGCGCTCCATGACGATGTACGGGATGCCAATGCCGTCGATGGTTTCTTCGCCGGTATCGTAGACCGCCACGATATTCGGGTGGTTCAACTTCGATGAGTTTCGTGCCTCCCGACGGAAACGTTCGCGGAAGTTCATATCCCGCGCCATTTCGGAACGCAGCATTTTCACCGCGACGTCGCGGCCCAACAACGTATCTTGTGCCGCATACACGTCGGACATGCCACCGCTGCCGATGATCTCGCTGAGTTCATAGCGCTGCGCCAAGCTGTGATTCATGATTTATTCCGTCCCCTGCTCGGCCGCACCAACTGGGCGGGATCCACCAGATTGCTGGTTGGCACCGGAATGACCGGGCTGCCCAGCGTGATTCTGCCCAGACTGTCCAGACTGTCCAGCGTGACCAGATTGACCAGACCGACCGCCCTGGCCGGGTTCGAAGCCAGGCTGATTGCCGCCGTTACCGCGTTGGCCAGTGCCCGAGGTTGCATCAGCGGTGTCTTGGTCGCCGCCAGCATTGCCAGTGCTATTGCCATTTCCGGTTTCGGCGTCACCGCCGCCTTGCTGGCCACCGGGCTGCTGTTGGTTGGGGGCTTGCGGAGCATTGCCGCTACCACCACTGCCATTACCAGCGCCGGAGCCCTGGCCGCCGCCATTGCCACCAGCACCAGAGCCGGTCCCAGATCCAGAGCCTTGGCCACCGCCTCCACCGGAGCCCTGGCCAGACCCCGAGCCACCGCGGTTTGCTGGCGGATCAACCCATTCAGTCACGATCACCGGCTCAGTCTCGCTGGGTTGGGTCGACGTCGACGCAGCCGGGGTGCGATCTAAGATCCCATCCAGTGCGTTGCTGTAGGTCGCCATGAACCACAAAGCAAGCGCGGCAATACCAGCGATGACCACAGCAACGAACATGCCGCAGCCAAAACCAGCACCGGCGCCGGAATTCTTCGGCTGATGCACAGGCTGCACGGGTGCAGCTTGCCCGGCACCGGTATACGGCTGGCCAACCGCAGGTTGTTGCACCTGCGCCACGTGGCTTGCTGGTGCGGGCACTGGCTGCGGGGTTCGCGGACGCGCAGTCGACGGGCTCGCGGTACGCGCATTCGTCACCTGGCTGAGCTGCTGCGTCGACGCCGACGGAGCGGGTTCTTTCGCAACAGTTGCCAAAGCAGCCGACTTCGGCGCCGGTGGACGTTGCCCCAAGCGCACCTTGGAGGCGGCCACGGCGAATTCGTTACCGTCGGCAAAACGCATGTGCGCATCTTTGCGCAACGCGATCCCGATCAATTCGCGCGCCGGGGCGCTGATCTGCGTCGACAAGGCCTCTGGCGCCTGATTGATGTGGGCGAGTGCCACCGAGACTGAAGAATCGCCCTGGAATGGGCGCTTGCCAGCCAGCATCTCGTAGCCCACGACACCCAGTGAATACACATCGGATGCCGGAGTCACCGAATGACCTTGGGCTTGTTCCGGTGAAACATATTGCGCGGTGCCTACCACCATTCCGGTGCGGGTCAGTGGGACTGCTTCGGCGGCTTTCGCAATACCGAAGTCAGCGATTTTCACCTGCCCGTTTTGTGTCACCAACAGGTTTCCGGGCTTGATGTCGCGATGCACCAAGCCCATGCGGTGGATAATCGACAACCCGTGCGCGGCTTGTTCCAGCACGTCGAGCGCGAGGGATTCGTCGAGACTGCCTTCGCGTTGTAACAAATCCGCCAGTGATTCACCGCGGATGTACTCCATGACGATGAAACAGAACGTGTGGCCGTTGTCTTCGGTGACCTCTGCATAATCGTAGGTCGCCACGACGTTGTCGGATTCGAGACAACGGGCGGCGTCGGCTTCGTTGCGGAAGCGATCCAAAAACTCGTTGTTATCCGAAAACTCCGGGCGCAGGATCTTGATGGCCACTTCGCGATCATTCGCGTGATCGTCGGCAAGCCACACCGTGGACATGCCGCCGTGGCCAATGACCCACTGCAGTTCGTAATCGTCGCCAATCAGCGCCTGGATATTTTCCCGATTGTTCACGTCAGCCATAAATTACTGCCCCCTGCCAAAGTCGAGCAGAGCCCGGCCCAGTGGTGCGGCTACAGAGCCACCGGTGGCACCCACGCCTTGGCCGCCACCATTCTTGACGACGACAGCCACTGCCAGATCAGCATCTGGCAGGTAGGCGACGTACCAGGTGTGTGGGGCGGAACCTTCGGCGTGCTCTGCGGTACCGGTCTTGGACGCAATATCGCCGGCAGAAGCACCGACGGTGTGGGCTTCGGAAGCGCGCATCATCTCTTCGATGGTAGCTGCAGTTTCGGCCGGGATCGCTTGGTTGAGCGAATGCGGCTTGGTGGTTTTGATATCGCGCAGGTTAGAACTGGTGATCTTGTCGACGACATACGGCTGCATGCGCTCGCCGTCGTTGGCGATCGTCGCGGCCATCACGGCTGCCTGCAACGCGGACATGGTGACATCGCGCTGGCCAATCGACGACTGCCCCAATGCGGCTTCGTCGGGCAGATCGCCCAACGCGCCAGGCGAGGTGGGGATGCCCAAGTCATAGTTTTCGCCAATACCAAAAGCCTGGGCGGTGTTTCGCATGGCCTCGTCGCCGATGTCGATGCCCATTTCCACGAACGCCGTGTTGCAGGAGTACTGGAATGCGGTGAGCAACGAGACTGCATCCGCACCCGCGCAGGCTTCACCGGCGTAGTTGGTCAATTCCGTGTTGGTGTTCGGCAGCGTGATTGATGGCGCACCCGTCAGCGTGGATTCGGGCCCGTAGCCAGCTTCGATGCCTGCGGCGGTGGTGATGATCTTGAAGATCGATCCCGGCGGCAGGGTTTCTTGGGTGGCGTGGTTGAGCAACGGGTTGCCGTCGGTGCTGGTCAGCTCAGTCCAGGAGTCTTGCGCGCCGTCGCCAAGCAGGGTGTTTTGGTCGAAGCTTGGCGACGAAGCCATGGCTTTGACCGCACCCGTCGAAGGCTGGATCGCCACCGTGGCACCCTGATAGCCCAGCTCTGCCAGCTGCTGGTACGCGAACTGTTGCATATTCGGGTCGATGGTCAGCTCCAGGTTTGCGCCGTTGGGCTGCTTGCCGGTGATGACATCGCGCCAGTTGGTGGACAACAGAGAAGAATCTGTGCCGTTGAGAATATCGTTGTGGGATTGCTCCAACTGTGATGCGCCGAACTGATCCGACAGGTAGCCAACGATATTGCTAAATGCCTGCGGGTTGGTGGGGTAGTTGCGCGAATAGGTTTCATCCGCGTTCGGCAGCGACTCGGCCAGCACTTGGCCACCGGCAGAGATCTGGCCACGTGCGATGGTCTGCGAATCGTAGAATCCGCGCTGGTTTGCCGGGTGGTTGGCGTATTTATCTTCCTGGAACGCCTGCACGATGGTCAGGTTGATCAGCAAGATGATGGTCAGAATGATCGCAAAGATTGCGACTAGGCGAATAGAACGGTTCATCGTTTCGCCCCCTGGTGCATATTGAACACGCCGGTGTGCTCCATTCCTGGTGCAGCGCCTGCTGCTGGGCCGGAAGCAGCGCCTGCGCCCCCATTGTTTGCGTGGTTTCCGGTGGCTTCCTCAGATGGACGACGCGCGCCATGAGAAATGCGCAGCAAAAGCGCGAGCAACACGTAGTTTGCCATCAACGACGAACCACCGGCTGACATGAACGGCGTGGTCAGACCGGTCATCGGCAGCAGGGCAGTGATGCCACCGACGACGACGAAAACCTGAATGGCCATCGTCAGCGACAGCCCTGCAGCCAACAACTTGCCGTAGGAATCGCGGACTTTCAGCGAGGTGTTGAAACCACGCGAGACCAGCAGAGCGAACAAGATCAGCACGCCGGTCAGGCCAATCAGGCCGAGTTCTTCACCAATGGCGGCGAGAATGAAGTCCGTCCACACCACGGGGATGATGTCTGGGTGGCCTTCGCCCAAACCAGTGCCGGTCACCCCGCCCCAGGACATGCCGAACAGCGACTGCGACAGCTGGAAACCGGTGCCGTCGACGTCGTCAAGCGGGTTACGGAAAGCGGAGAAACGGTCCTGGATCTTTGCCGAAAGCGAATACACGAAAGCGCCGCCCAGCACGGTCAAAGCCAGCCCGATGATCAGCCACGACCAGCGGCCGGTGGCCATGAACAACATGCCCAACACGGTGCTAAACAGCAGCAGAACCGGGCCGAAGTCATTGGAGATGGCCATGATCATAATCGCGATCGCCCACACCAACAGGATGGGGGCGAGGTCGCGCAGGCGCGGGAAGGAGATGCCGAAAACGCGGTATCCGGCGACGGTGAACAGCGCACGTTTTTGCACCAGCAATTGGGCGAAAAACATCAACAATAAGATCTTGGAGAATTCGCCAGGTTGCAGCGTGAAGCTGCCGATTTGGATCCAGATGCGGGCATCAGCGTTGATTGAGGTCGGCCACACCAGCGGCAGTGCCAGCAAGACCAGGCCTAATGCGCCCAGCAGGTAGGAATAGCGGGTGAGCACCTTGTGGTCGCGAACGATGATCAGCACGGCGACCATCAGCGCAACACCAATGACAGACCACATGACCTGGCGGTTTGCCAGGCCGAGATCCTTGGCGGCGTCGATGCGGTAGACCATGACCAGGCCCAAACCGTTGAGCAAGCTGACGACGGGCAGCATGATCTGATCGGCATAGGGAGCCCAGATCGTTAATGCGATGTGCGCGACGGTGAAAACACCGATGAACGCGCCGACGAAATACAGGAAGGTCACCGATAACGTTGAGCCCTGGGAGAGCTCGAAGCTAGCCAGGGTGGCCGCGAAAACGATGGCTGCGACGATGAGCAGCCCGAGTTCTGTCGAGCGGATGAATACTCGTGACATTTAGGACACCTCCCTGCAGTTCACGCCTGGGGTGGACAAACCGCCGTCATCGGAACTGTTCGCTTCTGCGCCGGACTCGCCAGCGTTGTTGCTGCCTTCGCCGGGGTTTTGGTCGGCGGTGTCTTTCGCAGCATCAGCCTTGTCAGCTTTGTCAGCGCGGTTTACACACACCGGCAGCGCTTTATCGGACAGGCGCTGCAGCTGATCGGTGACCTCTGAATACGATCCTGAGTCGAGGTGATCAATGGAACCCCGCACCGAACCGGGAAGGTCGTTTAGCGAAAACGAGTGGCAATCGTTGGCAGGTTTCTCGTCGAAACCGGTGGTGCGGACTTCATCATCTTCGGTCAGGCACACCCGTTGGTACGGTTCATGTAAATCCTTGCCGAAAAGTGAATAATTCACCCCGCGTTCGATGATCAGCTCATCTTTATCGTTGGTGGCGATATAGTAATTATCCTGCGTGGACGAATACGCCCACCAGCCGCCGCCGACCAGGCCGACGAGCAAAACAAGTACGACGATAGCCAGCGTCCAGTTGCGGCCGCGCTTACTGGGTTGCTCGGCAGCACCATCGTGCAGGCCGGAACCAGCTGAGCCGGAGCCGTTGAGGTTTCCCTGGTTTCCGGAGCCGCCGGCGTTATTCGCGCCGGCACCGCTATTTCCCGGACCATCAGGACCTCCTGCACCACCGTGGCCGGCAGCGCTGCCAGCAGCAGCGGTGGCACCGCCTGCAGCTGCCTGCGCATTCGGCTCCACAATCTGTGGACGCCGGTTCAAGGCTGCCGCACGCCCCGCTGCGGTATCCGGGTGGGCGCGCTCGCTTTCCGGCAACGCCAAAGCACCGGCGCTGACGGGAGCGTTGGGAACGGAGGTGGAATCGTCGTCGCCAGCCAAGACATCAGCGACCACGACGGTGACGTTGTCCGGCCCACCTGAGCGCAGCGCAAGGTCGATCAACCTCGTGGCAGCTTGCTCCGGGGTGCCTTCTCGCAGGGTGGTTTCAATAGTGTCGGCGGTCACCGGGTCCGAGAGCCCATCCGAGCACAGCAACAGGCGATCGCCGGGTTTGGCGTCGATGGTGCGCAGCGTCGGATCCACCGGGCGGCCGGTGTAGGCCTTCAGAATCAGTGATTTCTGCGGGTGGGTGGAGACATCTTCAGGCTGCAGGCTGCCGGAATCCACCAGCGACTGCACATAGGTGTCGTCGACGGTGATCTGTTCCAACTTGCCGTCGCGTAAACGGTAGCCGCGCGAATCGCCAACATGGCACATGCCAAAGGCGGAGCCGTTGAACATCAGGGCCGTACAGGTGGTGCCCATGCCTTCAGTTTCGGGGCGCTGGCGCACGGTATCGGCGATCGCAGCATTGGCGTCGTCGGCAGCGGAACCCAGCAGCGCGAGCATGTCATTGTCGCCTGGGTCGCGGTCCAGATTTTGCAGGGTCGTGACCAGCAATTGCGAGGCGACTTCACCGGCGGCGTGGCCACCCATGCCGTCGGCAAGCACCAAAAGATTCCGGCCGGCGAAGGCGGAATCTTCGTTGTTAGTACGAACAAGACCGCGGTCCGAGGCCGCGGTGTAGTTAAGCTTCAATGATTTCTGCGATGGAGTCATCTATGGCACCAGCCTCAATAGTGAACGCCCCAGTTTAATATCAGTTCCCACGGCGATGCGTTCTGGCTGGTCAATCCTAGCGCCAGCAACGAACGTGCCGTTTCGAGAATCCAAATCTTCGATAAACCATTCGCTGCCACGACGGAATAAGCGGGCGTGGCGCGACGAGGCGTAATCGTCACCGACGACGAAATCACAATCTGGTGCCCGGCCGACGATGAATTCTTCCAGCGAAGTGATCTGCATGTGCGAGCCCCGCAGTGGACCATCGACCACTGTGATCTGGGCGGCTGGCTTGCGAGAACGCGGAGCCGGTGGCGTGAACCCGGTGGATGCGGCTGCGGGCGCGGTGCCAGCTGCGGCGAATTTCGCGTCGCGGCGCATCGCGTTCAGCGCCACCAGAATGAACAGCCACAACAGCACTAATAGGCCGATGCGTAGCCCAAACACGAGGACTGAATCCATGGTGGCCTTCCTTCGCTAGGAGTTGGAGTGTCGAGAAAAGGGATTTACGAGTGGGGGTAAGTAATGCGGACTTCAATATGAGAGTGTCCCACAGTAATGACGTCTCCGTCGGCTAGGAGCCAATTTTCGATAGGCGTGTCATTGACAGTCGTGCCATTCGTGGATTGCAGATCGACGAGGATGGCATCGCGTCCGTCCCAGGTGATCTCTGCGTGCTGGCGAGAAACTCCAGTGTCGGGGATGCGCAGGTCGGCGTCATTACTACGCCCAATGACGTTGGAGCCTTCCTCCACCAAATAGCTGCGCGAAGAGCCATCTTGCAGCATCAGCGAAACCCGGGTGGTTTCTTCTTCGGGCTGCCGGTTCTGGTTTTCGCGGTTCTGCTTGTCGACGTCCTCGCTACGGAACATCGTGGTGGTCGCGTCATGTTCTGCTGGATTTCCTGATCCAGTGGAATACGGGGAGCTAGTCATGGCAGGGGATTCCTCCTGTCGGCTTCTGGATCGCTGTCCAGTGCCGTCGTCATTGGGGTTATCGTCATGGGTGATGATGGCATCGAAACCGGAGTGCTCCACCGGTTGTGCATCAGAAAAAGATGAGACCCGCAGCTGACCGGTGCGCAAGCCGGATTCTTCAGCGATGCGCACGATCACGGGGCCAAAGGTTTCCATTCCTTCGTTACGCAGAAAACGCGCCAGCTGGTCTGCCAAGCTGACGGGTAGCTGCCGATCCTGTGAAAGGTTTTCCAGGTCTTTTGAGGAAACACCGACGGCGTACACATTAGGAACGTAGCCGCGGGCGGTCACGGAGAGGTTGTCGTGCGCTTCCTGCTTCAGGAGCTCTTCGATCTCTGCGGGTACGACCTTGCCGCCGAAGATGAGGGCAATGCCGTTGTCGAGGCCGCGCTGCATGGCGCTGTCGAGTTTGGCAAACCGGGACATGATTGCCATCGCGCGAGACCTCCTTTCATTTCATTCTTATATTGCGGAATCTGGAAAATTACTACAGTCTCTCAAGGTTTTTAGAAGATAGCTGAAAACCAAGTGTGTCTCAGTATAAAGTGCTCTAGGTCAAAAACTGTAAGTCAGGCGGGCGTGCCAGCTAGTTTTTGGTAGTTTTATGGTCTGCAGTCATGGTCTGGAAACATGGTGTTGAACTGCGGGTTTGTTGGTTTATATGAGTTACGTGTTATCTTCATTAAGTCGCCACGTCGAGCGCATTGCGTTTGATGTTTATTGACACCCAGCCCGGGTGGCGGAATTGGCAGACGCGCTGGCTTCAGGTGCCAGTGTCCTTTTAGGACGTGCGGGTTCAAGTCCCGCCCCGGGCACAGTTGTGAAGTCTCGAGACATCGTTCCTATTTCGGTGTCTCGAGACTTTTTGTTTGCTGGGTTTGTTTTCTCTGCCCCCACCGGGGGTTATCTGGGCGGTCATACTTTAGATCGAAATTTTCGAATTGTTGGCGTTTACCCTTGTCTAACCTTTCTCAGCCCAGTTAGGATAGGGCTAACTTAATAAGGTGAGACTCAGACCGCGGCGGGCCGGTCGGGGTCTAATAAAGAAGGGACACACCACAAATGACTACTGCGACCACTGCTCTGTTTGAACACACTGAGCAGCAGCCGCTATCCAAGCAGCTGCGCGAACACACCATGGCTGCTCACGAGAATGCAGAGACCTCGGACTTCATGGACCGCCTGCTGAAAGGCCAGCTCAGCCGCGAAGCCGTCGCGGAATACCACGCACAGATGTGGTTTATCTACGATACTCTCGAGCACGCAGTACGCACCGTTGCTGCGAGCCCGATCGGCGCTAGCTACGCTGACCCGCGCCTGGAGCGCCGCATGGCATTGGATTCTGACCTGGTCAGCATGGTTGGCTCGAACTGGGGCGAGCAGGTGCGCGTGATGCCAGAGACCGCTGCTTATGTCGAGCGCATCGAAAAAATGGACCTGCCGGGCAACGAAGTCCGCATCCTGGCGCACCACTATGTGCGCTACCTGGGGGATGTTTCTGGCGGCCAGGTCATCTCGCGCATGCTGGAGCGTCATTATGGAATGGGTGAGCAAGAGCTCAGCTTCTATGATTTCTCTGCCATCGGCAAGATCAAGCCTTATCGTGACGCCTACCGTGCCACCTTGGATTCCTTGCAGCTCACCGACGAGCAGCGCGCCGAGCTTCTCGACGAAGCCGTCGTCGCTTTCCAATGCAATTTTGAGTTATTCTCTGCTCTGTCGCGTCGCTTCCCTGCAGAAAGCTAAACCACAGAAAGCTAAAATGCTTCGGTCTATACCGCATAACCGTCGTTGGTTTCTTGCCCCCACCTGCGCTGCCTTGCTGGCAGTGACCGGGTTGGGGGTTTCGGCATGCGCATCGTGGGATGAGCCTACTGCGCACCAGAACCTGAAAAAAGATGTCGTTGAGCCAGGCGCGGATGCCGATCCGCGCAGCTTCCATGGCGGCAATATCGTCGATGACTTGGATGAAGTCGTTCCCGTCACGAATTCTCCAGAGCCGCAGCTTCCGGTGACAGTTACCGACGAAGATGGCTATGACGTCGTCGTCGAGGATGTTTCCCGGATTCTCGCGATTGATTTTTATGGCACCTTCACCAAAACCGTGCGCGGTTTGGGCATGGCCGATAACCTCGTCGGGCGCACGATCGCTTCGCAGGAAGAATCGCTGCAGGATTTACCGATTGTCACCCACGGTGCACACGCGTTGAACGCCGAGGCGATCCTGGAGCTTAACCCCAGCGTGCTGGTGATCGACCATTCGATTGGCCCAAGCGAGGTCATTGACCAGGTACGCGCCGCCGGGGTGACCACGGTGGTGCTGGAAGACGATCGCAGCTTGGAAAACATGGGCGCGCAGATCCGTCGTATGGGTGAGGTTTTAGGGCTTGCTGCCGAGGGCGAGGCGCTCGCGCAGCGCAGTGAAGAAGAACTGGCTGATGCCAAGGCGGCGATCGCGCAGATCGCGCCGCAAGAGCCGCTGCGCATGGCGTTTTTATACGCCCGCGGTGCGAATGGCGTGTTCTATATCCTGGGCCGTGATTCCGGCACCGATGATCTGATCGAAAGCATCGGCGGCATTGATGTCGCCACGGCGAATGACATCGGTTCGCCGTCGCCGGCCAGCCCGGAAGCGCTCGCGGAATTAGACCCAGAGGTCTACATCATGATGTCCGGCAGCCTCGGTTCCATCGGCGATATCGAAGGCTTGATGCAGCGACCAGGCGTGGCACAAACCGTCGCCGGGCAAAAGCAGCGCGTGATTGCGCTTCCTGACGGGCAGGCGCTGGCCTTTGGCCCGCAATCCGGCCAGTTGCTGCTGGAAGCAGCAAAAGCGATTTACCATAATGAGTAATCATGGATAGTAACCACACGCAACAGGTGCTGCGCACCCGGGGACGCACCCGGGTGCTTTTGTTTGTCGTGCTAGGTATTTCTTTGTTCCTCGGAACCGTGGCCTCGCTGGTGATTGGTCAGTACCAGGTTCCGCTCGACGAACTTCCGCGCATCCTGGCGGTAGGCCCACTGGGTGCCACCGCGATGGAGGAGTCGGTAATCTGGCAGATTCGCCTGCCGCGCCTGGTGCTCGGCCTGCTGGTGGGCGCAGCCCTGGGGGTTGGCGGTGCACTGATGCAAGCGGTGTTTGCCAACCCGTTGGCCGAACCATCCGTGATCGGGGTGACTGCAGGCGCCGGAGTGGGCGCCTCCGTTGCTATTGTGCTGGGGATCAACTGGTTTGGTGCGACGACGATCCCGGCGTTCGCGTTCATCACCGGGCTAGCGACCACCTGGTTGGTCTATCAGCTTGCACGCTTTAGTGGCCGGATTCGCGTGGTCAACCTGGTTTTAGTCGGCATTGCGGTCAACGCGGTCGCCGGTGCGCTGATCTCGTTTTTCATTTTCATCGCGCCCACCAGCTCCCGCGAGCAAGTGGTGTTTTGGCAGATGGGGTCGTTAGCAGGCGCGAAATGGGCGCACATTTCGATCGTCGGCATTCTCACTGTCGTGGGCATTGCTGCGGCGATGTTTCTCGTCGGCAAGCTGGATGTGCTGGCACTCGGCGATCGCGCGGCCGGCCACGTGGGCATCGATGTCGCGCGCCTGCGGCTGGTGGCATTGGTCTTGGCGACGCTGCTGACCGCCGGGGCGGTGTCCTATGCCGGGCTGATCGGGTTTGTCGGGCTGGTGGTTCCGCACATTATCCGCACAGTGGCCGGCCCGTCGAATGTGGTGCTAGTTCCCGCGTCTGCCCTAGGCGGGGCGGTGCTGATCGTGCTGGCCGATACCGCCGCGCGCAGCATCATCGCTTTCGCGGACCTGCCGATTGGTATTTTTACCGCCCTGGTTGGCGGGCCGACGTTTTTCATCCTGCTGCGCGCGATGATGCGCAAGGGCGCTATTTAGTGAGAGCTGTTGCGCTGGCTTTATTGCGCGGGAGCTATTGCGCTGGCGCGGAAACAAACTTTGCAACCAGTGACCAGTAGGCGCGCACCGTCAGGTCCAGATCTTCGACAGCCAAGCATTCGTCGTGTGAGTGCAGCTGCCGGTTTGCCTCATACATGGTGCGCTCGCGCGCGTGCAGCGCAAAGCCATAACCAACCCCGCCCAGCCGGCGGGCAAAACGCAGGTCAGAACCACCGGTAGCCAGCACGGGGATCACCGGCACATCCGGGAAAAACTCGCCGATAGTATCCACGATCGCATCCCACAGTGGGCCTTCTGCCGGCGATTCAGAGGCCGGTTCGACGATCAAGTGCTCGATAGTGACCTCGTCGGCAAGCTCACCCAACCCTGCGCGCAGCAATTCGTCGATATCCTCCTGGCTTTGGCCAGGCAGCGGGCGGATATCCATCTCTAAATAGGCATCGGAGGGCAGCACATTGATCGCTCCGCCTGCGCGCAGCACGGTCTGGGAGATGGTGGTGTGCGAAAACGCGTGCGCATAACCTGCGAGATCCCCGAAGGCTTCATAGGCTTCCTCAGAAGTGCCCGCTAGCAGCGCTTTTTCCGTGGCTGCATCAAAACGGAATGCGCGCACAAAACCCTGCCAGGTCTGGCTATCAAGCATCGGCGGAGTGATCTGCGCGATGCGCCGGGCAACTTCCGCGATCTTGACGACGGCGAAATCCTTGCCATACGGGGTAGAACCATGTCCGGCATCTCCACTGATGCGCACGCGACGCTGGCCTGCGCCTTTCTCGCCGACGTTGATAACGATGGCATCCGAGCCATCGCGCACCGGCAGGTGTGAACCACCGGTCTCGGACAGGCAGTTCTTCCACGAAAACGCCTCGGGTTGGTGCTCGGAAATCCACTTGGCGCCCAAACCACCGCGGGCTTCTTCGTCGGCAAGCGCCACGAAAGTCAACGTGCCGGCAGGCTGGCCGCGCCGGGCGATCTCGCGGGTGACAGCCGCCATGGATGCGGTAATAAACAGCATGTCCATCGCTCCGCGACCGTAGATGAAGCCGTCGATGACCTCGCCGGCAAATGGTTTGGTGGTCCATTTCGGTTCGTCGACGGGAACGACATCGATATGGCCCAGCAGGGTGAGCGGCTCTGCGGCCGGGTCGCTGCCTTCGACGGTCACCGCAAGGGAGGTGCGGTGTGGGTGGGGTTCGAACTTCTCAGTGCGAATCCCCGGCGTATCTGCGAAGAACTTCTCCAAGGTGGCGACGTTGCGGTCCTCAAAACCGGAATCAGCGGTGAGGTCGTTGACGCAACCGTTGCGGATGAGCTCTTGCAGCAGGGTGAAGGTATCGTCGTAAAGGCTCATAGAAGCCAGGGTAGTGCGTTAGCTGATGTATTCGCTTGGCACGCCGAATTTCTGCAGCTGGGTGCTATTCCAACCGGCCTCGGCTTGGGCTTTCGCGCAGACGTGGCGGAGTTGCTCTGCCTGCGTTGGCATTCGACGCATGCTGCTGAGCAGGGAGGTTAAAGTTTCTGGGGTATCGCTAAAGGCAGCCCAGGCGATGGCGGTAGCCATGTGTTCCAAGATATAACCGCGGGGCTGGCCGGCGTGTTTCGGTTTGGATGCGCGCTTGCCACCACCTTTCGGGCGGGCGTGGAGTTCTTGGTGGCTAATGGAGGCGATTTCGCCGTCAGGGTTTTTCAGCATGCAGCTAAACGGCAGGTTGCAGTAGCCGTCTTCGTCGATGGTCTGCTTGACCCAGTTGACCAGTTCGTCGGAAAGCTCAACGTCGATGCTGACGCCGTTGCGGCCGGGCTTGAGGTACTGGAACGACGACGAACGCGTCCACACCTCGAAATCGGTGCCCATGCGGCGGGCGAGCAGGGTGCCGACCATAACATCTGCCATGGAAAACAGCGTTCCGCCGAAAGCCACGCCATGCATGTTGACGTTTTTCCAGGTGCGGTTCCACACGATTTTGGCATAAGAGGCATCTTGGGTGATTTCGGTGATGCGGATGCCGGAGGCGCGCAGGGGTGGCCATAGGTTAAGGATGCGTCGTAGATTGTCCGGGCTGGACATCATGCGTTTCACTAATCGTTTTTGTAACGAAAGTGGTTTTGTGGTGCGCTTTTGTCGGGGGAGGAAGTTCGGTAATTTCACAATAATCAAGCTTACGTTAGTTGACGTACAACACAATTGGGGGTGTCCGCGTATGGCAATTGAACACCGTTTAAGTGATGTGATTAAGATAACGGCATGAGCATTGTTGATATCGCCCGGGAAAAAGCACTGGAGCAGGGCATCGGCCTGAACCAAGATGAACTTCTGCAAGTGTTGCAGGTTGATGATGAGACTCTGAAAGAAATCGCCGACATCGCGCACCAGACCCGCCTGAAATGGTGCGGCCCTGATGTTGAGGTCGAAGGAATTATCTCGCTGAAAACCGGCGGTTGCCCAGAAGATTGCCACTTCTGCTCGCAGTCGGGCTTATTCGAATCGCCAGTACGCGCGGTACTGCTGAATATTAACGAGCTGATCGAAGCTGCTAAGCGCAACCAAAAAGTTGGCGCCACAGAATTCTGTATTGTTGCTGCCGTTAAAGGACCAGATGAGAACCTGGTGCGCCAGGTTGAGCGCGCCATTCCGCGCATTAAAGAAGAAGTAGACATCCAGATTTCGTGCTCGTTGGGTACTGTCACCCGCGAGCAGGTAGAACGCTTTAAGGCTGCTGGCGCCACCCGTTATAACCACAACCTGGAAACCGCACGCTCGCACTTCCCGAACGTCGTGACCACCCACACTTGGGAAGAACGTCGCGAGACCCTGCAAAACGTCCGCGATGCGGGCATGGAAGTCTGCTCCGGCGGCATCATCGGCATGGGCGAAAGCCTGGAACAGCGCGCGGAATTCGCCGCACAGCTGGCAGAAATCGAACCACGCGAGGTTCCGATGAACTTCCTGGACCCACGCCCTGGCACCCCGTTTGCCGATTACCCACTGGTTCCACTCGGTGAGGCCCTGCGTGCAGTTGCCATGTTCCGTTTGGCTATGCCACGCACCGTCATCCGCTTTGCCGGTGGTCGCGAGCTCTCACTGGGCACCGAAGGCTTCGAGAAGGGCCTGCTCGGCGGTATCAACGCCATCATCGCGGGTAACTACTTGACGACGCTCGGCGAGCGCATCGAGACCGACATGGAGACTCTGAACCGCATCGACCTGCCGATCAAGGCTCTGTAGGCACTAACAACAATGGCACGAGCAAAAGACCCCGCGCTGCAGACGAAAAACTCGCCGCTCGCGGTGGCGATGTGCGGCGACGATGAGCCGATCTTTCACCCGAATACCGGAACGGAGATCGCCAGCGGCGAAGAAATCCGGTTAAGCCCCTCGCAACAGGCAGGCTATGATGCCCCACGCTTTTGCCAGCTCTGCGGGCGGCGGATGAAAGTCCAAATCCGTCCCGACGGTTGGCATGCCGAATGTTCCCGGCACGGGTTGGTTGATTCCGAGTGGATCTTCGAAGCCCAACTGCGCCGCAAACTCGGTGCAGGATAGTGGCGGCTGATCACGCTGGATGAGCGTGCTGCGTGATCACACTGAGTAATCGTGCTGAGTAATCCTGCTGGTCAAGCCACTGTTTATGTTGCTGGTTATTCTTCAGCACGCAAGCACCTAGACTGGCGGGCGTGAGTTTCCCATGGCAGACCTCCCATGCCCGCAGCGCACAGTCGCACGAGACCTTTACACAACACGTGTCGGCGGCTATCGACCGCGCCCACCGCGGCGCGGTTCGCTCAATGGAACGAGTGGTTGAAGAAACAGCCACCCCGGACCCCTACCCAGAAGTCGTCGACAAGATTGTCGACCAGCTTCACCTTGGCCCAGCCATGGTGTTGACTGGGGCAGGGGTCTCGACTGATTCTGGGATTCCCGACTATCGCGGGCCGAAGGGGAAAATGAATACCCACCGGCCGATGACGTACCAGGAGTTCTGCTTCGACCCGGCCGCCTCGCACCGTTACTGGGCGCGCAGCTTCGTCGGCTGGCGCCAGCTCGATCGCGCAGAACCGAACCGCACGCATTATGCGCTGGTGGAACTAGAGCGCGCCGGGTATGTGCATGGTGTGCTGACGCAAAATGTCGACGGCCTGCACGCCGAGGCTGGGCAAGATAACGTGGTTGCACTCCACGGGAATCTGGATTCGGTCTCGTGCTTGGACTGCGGCTTTCGTGAACGCCGTGAAGGGCTAGACGCGCGCTTGGATGCCGCGAACCCGGGATATTTGCAGCGGCTGTTATCCGAGGTCACGCAGGTCAACCCGGACGGCGATGTGGACTTGCCGCAAAGTGCGATCCAGCGGTTTCACATGGTCGGCTGTTTGCGTTGCGGGGCGAAGCGGCTGAAACCCGATGTGGTGTATTTCGGCGAGGCTGTGCCCGATGAGCGTAAGGAGGCCGCGCGGGAAATGGCAGCGGAATCGGCATCGTTGATTGTGGTGGGCTCGTCCTTGGCAGTGATGAGCGGTTACCGGTTTGTGCTGGATATGCTGGCACGGCGCCGCCCAGTCGCGGTGATTAATGGCGGGCCGGGCAGGGCGGACGCTCGCGTGGATGTGCTCTGGCGCAGCCAAGTCGGCCCCGCTTTTGATGAGCTGCTTGACCGTCTCGCGCTCTAGGCCTTGTCGGCCTCGCGGCTGTGCTGGTGGCTCCCGCTGCTGCTCCCGCTGCTGTGCTCGAGTTCTTTGTCGAGCCCGGTGCGAATAAGCGCGCGCACGTACTTGTTGATGGGCATATCCTGGTGCTGCACGTTCGCGCGCGGGAAGATGTCCTGCACCCACACGTTGCGCACGCGGTCTTCCGGCCCGTTGAGAAAGCAGGTCTCGGGTGGCTGGACGACGGTATCTTGTCGGCTGGCGAGGCAGGTGTAGGAGACGCCGTCGTCAAGCTCCTTGTCGTCGAATACTTCGAAGATTTCTGATCCGGTGATCTGCTGGAAACCCACCGGCCCGAACCAAGAACGGATCAACGACTGCATGATGTTTTCGGTCAGGCCGTTGGAAGCCAGTGGGCTGAGGATGCCGCCCATTGTGGTGCCATGGTTCGGTGCGGAGAGGCTGACCAGGTGTTTGACGTGCGCGGGGTTGCCGGAGGTGCGCAGCCAGTAGCGGGCGAGCAGGCCACCTTGCGAATGCCCGATGAGGATAACTTGTTCTGCGCCGGTAACGGTGCGAACTGCCTCGATATAGGCACCGAGTTGGAGTGCGGATTCTTGCATGGCGGCGGTGCCGCGTTTGCCGTAGTCCGGGGCGAAGACACACCAGCCGTCCTGGCGGAGTTCGGTGCCGAGTTCTTGCCAGATTCCTTTGGTATCGACGGTGCCGTGGATCAAAATGACGGGCCAGGGGCGTTGTTCACTGAGGTGGGCAGACCAGTCATCTTCGAAGATTCCGCGTGGTTTGAAGCGCGCACCGAGTGGTAGATGCAGTGAGTTGTCGAAGTTGTAGTGGGATTCGTCTGTGGTGTGGGTATTGGCGTGATCTTCGCGTGCGTTGAGGGATTCCGCGATTTCGCTGAGCACGCTTTCCGGGATCTTGCTTGCCGTGACTTCCGTGGCGTGCGCGGCGAGCTTCTCTGGCAGCTTGGCGGCAGGCACGCTTAACGACGGGGAGGTCAGCTCGGTCCACTGTTGGCTAAGGTGCCTGCGCAGTGAGTTTTTCAGGCGGGTCAACGAGTTGCTGACAGATTCGCTGAAGGATTCTGCGCTTTTGCGGTCCTTGGGATCTTTGGGTTCCTTGGGGTCTGCGCCGTTATGGTCTGTGCTGTTTTGGTCTGTGCCGTCATGGTGGCGTGTGGTGCGTTCGGCGGATGCAGAGTGGTGCGTGGATGAAGCCTCGCGTGCCATTACTCGTACCTAACTTCTCTCGTTTTCTTACGCTGTTCTGCGCTCTAAGATTGACTCGAGTCTGGGATGATCCCAGTGTAGGTCGGAATGGGGAGCGCGGGCCGGGCTTTGTGGACAGTTTTGAGGGCACCGCAAGCCGGCAGGAAAATCTTGCGGCCATGACCAGCATGAACAACAAAAACCTTCGGTGTATGAATATAAATACAAAAGTTTTAGTCCTAGGGGTTGACAACCCTTAGTTGCGACCCGTAAGGTGAGGGTTACCTCAAGAGGTGATGGAGGGGCAGGCTCCGGCTCAACCATCTAAAATAATCAGTCATGGGAATAGAAACAACCGTCGGCGAAAGTCGACGGTTGTTTCTTTTTGTCTGCCCACCGGGAGTGAACAGGGGTTAAAGGCTTAAACGGGTTAAACGACAAATGTGTTGTTTTTCGGTGCGTCGGGTATTTTCGTCGGCGCGTCGGGTATTTGGTCCTCTTTTGCAAATAGTGCCGCTAAAACCGGCCTTTTTTGTTCACTATTTGCAAAAGAGGACCATAACCGTCACCCACTAATGCTGATCCTCCCGAGCTCCCAGTTTCTACATATCGAAGGCGCTACTTCGCGCGCATGCTCGGCCTTTGCTGTGCCTGTCCTTCTTTGAGATACTCCTTATAAGAAAAACAAATAATAATCATAGATTTATATAATTTATCGTTTATTGGAGCTCGCCAAGAGCTCGCCATAACTCTCTAAATACAGACCACCGTCTGCAGGCACCACCATTGTCGATGCGCAGCGCACTAACTAAATAACGCCATCTATATAGCCCATCTATATAACAAGGAGGTATTCCCGTGTCTTCCACGGCGAAAGTGCCATTGACTTTCGCGGAACTCGACCCAGAGCAATCACCAGATCTGGTGTATTTCTCCAGCGTTTCTGAAAACACACACCGGTTCATTCAAAAACTAGACCGCCCTGCCGCACGAATCCCCCTCAATCCCCGCAAAGAGGGCATGATTCGGGTTTCACGCCCATACGTTTTGATCACGCCAACCTACGGCGGCGGCGATCGTCGTCGCGCCGTACCCAAGCAGGTTATTTCGTTTCTTAACGACGAAACCAACCGCAGTCTCATCCGCGGCGTCATCACCTCAGGCAACACCAATTTCGGTAGTGATTTTTGCATTGCCGGAGCAATCATTTCATCTAAATGCCAGGTCCCAGAGCTGTACCACTATGAGTTGCTGGGCACAGACCGCGACGCCGCCGTCGTGCGCGAAGGCCTGGATAAATTTTGGAAGGAGCAATAATTAATGACCATCTATGACTACTCCGCCACCCCGACGGCGTTTCGCAACGACCCCGATGTACGCCTACGTCCGGTGAACTGGAACCGCACGCAGGACGAAAAAGACCTGGAGGTCTGGAACCGCCTGACCTCGAATTTCTGGCTGCCAGAAAAGGTTCCGTTGTCTAATGACCAGACGGATTGGCGCAGGCTTACCGAGGTGGAGCGCGAGCTCACCATGAAGGTGTTTACTGGGTTGACCATGCTGGATACCGTGCAGGCTTCGGTCGGCGAAGTCAGCCAGATCCAGGATGCGCGCACCGAGCACGAAGAAGCCGTCTACACCAACATCGCGTTCATGCAGGCGGTGCACGCGAAATCGTATTCCTCGGTGTTTTCCACGCTCTCGAACACTGCGGAAATCGATGCCGCGTACAAGTGGGCGGTGGACAACGACGTTTTGCAGGCGCGTTCCAAGGCGGTGCTGCGACACTACTATGGCGATAATCCGCTCAAGCGCAAGGCAGCTGCCACCCTTTTGTCGTCGTTCTCGCTTTATGCCGGGTTCTATCTGCCGTTGTTCTTCGCCTCTCGTGGCACGCTGATGAACACCGCGGACATGGTGCGCCTCATTCTGCGTGATAAGGCTGTGCACGGCTATTATTCGGGTTATAAATTCCAGCGTGGTCTGGAGACTTACGACGCCACCACCCAGGAGCAGGTGAAACAGTTTGTCTACGAGCTTCTCGACGAGCTCTACGAGTTGGAGTTGAGCTATTCCGAAGAGCTGTACCGTCCTTTGGCGCTTTACGACGACGTCGTGAACTTCATTCGCTACAACGCGAATAAAGCGCTGATGAACTTGGGTCTGCCGCAACGGTTTAGCGATGAGGAAGCAGTGGTGAAGCCGGAAATCTTGGCAGCGCTGACCCCGGGGTCGGATGAAAACCATGATTTCTTCTCTGGCTCGGGCTCTGCTTATGTGATTGGTAAGGCCGAGGAAACTGAAGATGATGACTGGGATTTTTAAAATTTACTGAGAGTCCGCAAGGTCTTCCGAATGAAGAAAACGCTCTGAACAGTCACAATGATCTCCCGGGCTCTTTATCTGTCCCCAATCTAGGGGGCAACCGGGGGTATACTTTAAAGCTAATCCTTACCTATTAGACAGCAATAGGTTAACCTTTCTTCGGTTGTGTATGTCAATACTATTGCATTTCGAGGAGATGATTGTGACAGCTAAGAAATCCCGCCGGATCACGTCGGTGGGTATCGCGTTGGGGCTTTTCACTGTGGCACCAGCTTTTGCCCCTATCGCACACGCGCAAACTGAGGAACCACAGGCCAACGTCGCTGCTAGTGAAAGCACGAAAGGTAGTCTGAACTGGGCATTGCGCGATTCCTTCCTGCGCTACTCTCTGGGTGCAACCAACGTCGGTGACGGCGCTACCAAGATCTACTCCAACGGCACCACGACGCCATCGTCGGAAAGCGACACCGTTGAGCAGTACTACAAGTTCAACTTGAAGAAGGCTGGCTTCGAGGATGCTACCAAGATCACTCGTGCAGAGTTCGAAGGAAGTATCGAATACTTCAAGTACTGCGAAGGTAAGCCGGCGCAGCGTGGCAACTGCGCACTGGAACTGACGATCAAAGATCCCACGATCGTGTTGAGCCCAGAAGGCTCCTATGTGGAAGCGGACGTGCGTTCCAAGCAGTACCCAAGCGGGGAAATTTTCCAAAAAGACGACGCCAAAATCGCACAGGCCTGGACCAAGACTGCAAAGTTTGAAGAAAATGACGGCAAGGTTTTCTGGAGTGGTATCAACACCTCGCTGACTGAAGATGGCGTGCGAACCTTTTCGAACTTCTATGATTTGGGTGGCCCGCTGGCTCCTCTGAGCTTTGAATATGAGGGTGTAGGTGCACGTCCAGGCAATGACACAGCACCACTGACCATTGGTGGGAGCTTCCGGTCTAGCCAGGTTGTTGGTATGGACACGATGATTGGCCTGCAGGATTATGTAGCACTAGCCACGCGTGTTTCCACTGAAGATAAAGCCGCGGTTGAGCTCATCGATCCTGCGACGATGCAGGCCATCGGAGCTCCACTACAAACTTCGCTAGCGTTTAATCAATCGCTACTTTTCACCCAGGGTGCGGGTAATCGTATCTACTGGGTAGAGGGACAAAATCTTAAGGCTGCCACTGCTACTGCAGAGGGTTGGTCTGAACCTGAGATGATTGCAGAAGGTATTGGCGTCCAACCTGCTGGTATTGCATATGATTCTGCAAACGACCGGGTAGGAATCATTGCCCGTGGTACCGGCGATACTGACTCCACATTGACCTGGGTTACCGCATCTGGTGAGAAAACCGTTGCGCCGCTAACCGCGCCGCAAGAAGTACTAAAAGCCCACGATGAAGAAATCTTCTTGTACGGCAAGGGGTATAACAAAGACTTCTACGGTGACGTTGGAAATACTTCACTTCCAACTAGCACGAGTGTGATGCCGGATGGAAAAATACTGTATTTGCCTGCTACGGCGGTGTATCTGGAAGATAACTCGACCTACCGTGTGCCTCCAGTAGTGATTGATCCTGAAGGCAATGCCAACCTGGCGCCGGGTGGAATTCACTTGCGTACCAAAGAGAATGGTTCTACCTACGCAACCGAAATGGCTGTTGATGGAAACAACGTTGCTTTCTACAGCCTTGACAGCAATGACTCAGGTATGCAGTTCTTCCGTTACGAGAATGGTGAGTTGAAGCCACAATCTGAGCGGGGCTTGGTTGGTGATTTGAAGAAGATCTCTGAGGTTGCATTCGTTGGCGATAAAGCTCTGGTCACCAATGAGGCTACTTCGAAGTTGAGCTGGGTAGATCCTGCTACCAAGCAGATTACTGACAGCATCAGCCTCCCGAATCAAAAAGATACTGCTCGTGAACACCGCAACCTTCTGCAGTGGAAGGATAAGCTGCTGGCCTATTCCATCGAGACGGACAATGAGACTTACCGCGAGCACGCTGTCATCCTGCGTTTGGATCCGAACAACCCAGACGTCGGCGACCACACCCAGCAGGTAGAGCCGGAGAGCCCAGTAGAGCCAGCAGATCCAGCAGGTGACGGCGAGGCTGAGAAACCAGCCGGCGAAGCGAAGCCTGAGAACCCTGCTGAGAAACCAGCCGGTGACGAGGCTAAGCCATCGACCGAACAAACCGAACAAACCGAGCAAGAGTCCGTCGATGAGCAGAAGCCATCTGCTGATGACAACAAAGAGCAGGGCGACAAGAAGGGCAAGGATTCCAAGAAGTCGCCAAGCATCTGGGAGCGCATCACTGGCTTCTTCTCGAACGGATTTGAGAAGCTTGGCCAGTTGTTTAGCCAGTTGTTCAATTGGCTCTTCAAGCTGGGTAACGGATTGTCATCCTGATAAGATCTCCCGGCTAGACAGCGCACTGAAGTGTACTGGGTTTTGTTCCTAGGCATTTACCCTATTTTCCATTATTTCCCGAGACTCATCTTGTTCCCAAAACGCGTCTTCAACCTCAACCGGGGTTCGGTACCCCAAGCTCTGGTGGAGCCTTGTCTCGTTCCACCATGACACCCACTCGAACGTCGCGATTTCTACCTCGATAACGTCATCCCACCTGCGAGTATGGATCAGCTCGTTCTTGTAAGAACCGTTGACGTTTTCAGCCAATGCATTGTCATAGGAGTCACCAACACTGCCGGTGGAAGCTGCAATGCCGTGCTGGGAAAGTCGTTCGTTGTAGACCACGCTGACATACTGCGACCCGTGATCCGAATGGTGCACCAAACCTGTCGTTTCTTCAGCACACACTATCGCCTGGTTGAGAGCTTGCAGCGGCAATA
>NZ_JAXOFP010000008.1:0-120568 GCF_041224285.1 Corynebacterium drakensteinense | reverse complement strand
ATTGATTAATTCTCCTCCGGATGATTATTTTGCCAGCACTACTTTACGGCCAGTTGTGTAAAGGCGGCTAATCACTTCCGGCCTGTCACTCGGAGATTTGTGTACTCGCTCGAGTAGACCGAAGCGAATCTGCTACTAGGCTAATCCGTTTACCTCAAAGGGAGTGAAACTTTGGGATGATATCGCGAAAGTTGTTTGTGAGCTGGCTAACATAATAGGTGCGATTTGGATATATCATTAAGAAAGAAAAACTCGCGTAAACCCAACGTCGAACCCTGTGTGCTGCGTATAGGGCAAAAATTTGTCGCGGATAGAGTCTGTAAGCGTGCTGACAAGGGGCGAGCTGGAAAGATGATTACGCAAAGCTGATAAGAACATGACGCATTTGAGTTATGCTGCTTAAGTAGGAATGCTTATAAAAGTAGGCAGTCAATTGTGTGCAAAGAAAGGCAGAACACACGTGGGACAGCGTAATGAACGCAGCTTGAGCCGGAAATTGGGCCTTGGTGGCGTCTTGGGTCTCGCAACGGTCGGATTGGCCGCTTGTGATGTCGAACCGCCAGCTGCGGCTTCTAATTTCCTACACATGGGCTGGCCAGAGGGTGTTACGCCCGAGGCGAACGCCATGTTTAACTTCTGGATCTGGATCTGGATCTTGGCCTGGTTTATCGGCATCATCATGTGGGCGCTGTTCTTGGTCGCCATCTTCCGTTGGAGTGCCAAGCGTGCAAAGAAGACGGGGCGCGGGGAATTCCCACGTCAGTTGCAGTACAACGTTCCAGTTGAACTGGTGCTGACTATTATCCCGGTCATCATCGTTATGGCACTGTTCTTCTTTACTGTCCAGGTGCAGCAGAAGGTCGTCGCGAACGATAAAGACCCTGAGGTTGCCGTGGATGTCACCGCTTTCCAGTGGAACTGGAAGTTCGGCTACGCCGAGGTGGGCGGAAACTTCACCCCGGATGGACAAGACTACGACGGCGAAGACGAAGAGCGCACCGCGATTGCCGAGCGTTCGCAGCATGATCCAGAAGAACTGGACAACGCCAACCCGATCCACGGAAAGTCCGCTGGCGACAACACGTACCTGAACTACAACGAGATTGAGACGTTGGGTACTACGGATGAAATTCCGGTACTGGTTCTGCCTACCAACACCGCAATCGAATTCCGTCTTGCTTCGGGCGACGTGTCCCACGGCTTCTGGGTTCCAGAGTTTTTGTTCAAGCGTGACGTTTACTCCAACCCTGAGGCCAACCAGCAAGAACGTGCATTCCAAATTGAAGAAATTCAAGAAGAAGGTGCATTCGTCGGACGCTGTGCTGAAATGTGCGGTACGTACCACGCGATGATGAACTTCGAGATCCGCGCAGTTTCGCCAGAGGCTTTCGCTGACTACATGGAATTCCGCATGGCAAACCCTGATGCTCCGAACTCGGAAGCATTGGCTGCTATCGGCGAGGCTCCATACGCTACTTCGACCAAGCCATTTAACTCCGCTCGTGAAACCGCCGATGGCGACAACGCAGCGGACCCTAACACCGCTCTGTAAAGCCAAAGGAGAACACAGACATGCGCGCTAGTGCGAAACTGTTTTACGCAATCGCCATCTTTCTCGGCATCTCGGGAGTGGTTTATGTCTTCGGTACCGTCTGGATTGCAGACGACGCCTGGCAGCACCGGTATGACTGGGCTGGCGGCCTCCCGCTATTGCTTTCTTCTTTGATGGCGATCATGCTCGGCGTTTACCTCCACCTGACTGAATCACGAGCCGACGTGCTTCCGGAGGATTGGGAAGAGGCTGAAATTTCCGACTCGGCCGGAGTTCTCGGTTTCTTCTCGCCGGGCTCGATGTGGCCGTTCTGGATGTCAATTTCGATCTTTGTTTTTGGTCTCGGTGTCATTTTCTTGTACTACTGGCTGATTCTTGTCGGTGGAATCATGCTCATCTGGGCATGCACGATGCTGAGCCTGCAGTACGGGCTTCCGAAGGAAAAGCACTAAACAAACGCCTGTACGATTTTCTTGGTGCCACCCCCATCTCTCCAACCGCAGGAGGTGGGGGTTTTGTGCATCCCTGCGCTGTGAATCGCTCGGTGGGGAGTCTATGTCTTGTGTCGTGACCGCTGCGCTGCCAGGCCAGCAGTGGAAAAGCCAAACTGTGTTAAAGGATTGCGAAAAGCTTGAATTGAACTGCGGCGTCCAGTCAAAAGACAAGTGGCCCATGATAACTAATGCGTCTATCTTAACGTCGAGTGACGAAAAGATGGCGACAGTTCCGTGTCGTTTTAATCGTGCATTCGATGACGCAAATATAGGGGCAAACTAAAGTTGGATCAAAGGTAAATTCGAAAAAATCTAGATGTGAGTTGCCCCACATTCTGTTGATGAAACGGGCGGTGCTTACCCCCGATTTGAGTAATTTCGCTGCATGTTGACGTAGTTGCGGCAACACGGAAAGGGGGATTTACCGTCGTTGACCTGCTGCTTAAGTTAGTCGTATTTCAAGCTGAAAAGTTCCCGAATTTGTTTCGATATTTTAGCTACCCCCGTTTGGTGTTTTGCCAAAAACTGGCCTTAATGTGACCTGGGAAAACAGCCAAGAAACGAGATGAAATTAGCGAAACTACGGTGCATACTAATGAACGTGACGAGCGCAGTAACTAACCCAGGAATGACAGCACCACAGCGTGTCGTGTCGCTGAACCGCCCTAATATGGTCAGCGTCGGCACGATTGTGTTCCTGTCGCAGGAATTGATGTTCTTCGCCGGACTGTTCGCGATGTGGTTTACATCGCGTGCTAACGGGCAAGCAGGGGACTGGAGTGAACAGACGGACCACCTTAACGTGGTTTACGGTCTGATCATTACGGCCATCCTGATTACTTCGTCGGTTACTTCTCAGTTCGGTGTATTTGCGGCCGAAAAAGGTGATGTATACAAGCTCCGGCTTTGGTATACGATCACCATTGCCTTGGGAGTTGTTTTCCTGGGCATGGTCGCATTCGAGTACTACGAAATGATTCACCATGGCGTGACAATTCAAGCTAGTGTATTTGGCTCGGTGTTTTACATCATTACCGGGTTCCACATGCTTCACGTGACTGCAGGCTTGATTGCCTTTTGCGTCATCTTGGCCAGAGTCTGGAAGTCGAAATTTACACCGGCTCAGGCAACTGCAGCGATGGCAGTGTCGTACTACTGGCACTTCGTTGACGTCATCTGGATTGGCGTTTTCATCGTTATCTACCTCGTTCAGTAGGCCGTAGCTCGCCGTACCACGGCCTACAGCCCTTCACTTTCCGTTCTCGACAAACTTAAGGGAAATGATGGATTCCAACCCGAACACAGCGCCACAGCAGGAGACCTCTGCTGCTGGCAAAGCGAGCGCACTGCGCCGCAAACGTAAGCTGCGCCGGACGCTCGCCGGTGCCGCTGCATTGTCCGTGGGTCTCACTGGCGCTGGCATTTTGGCAAGTGCTCTGACCCCGGACGCTCAGGTCGCTACGGCACAGCGCGACGACCAGGCACTGATTCAAGAAGGCAAAGACATCTATGAAGTAGCCTGCATCACGTGCCACGGCGCCAACCTGCAAGGCGTTCCAGATCGAGGACCGTCGCTGATTGGTGTCGGCCAGGGCTCGGTTTACTTTCAGGTTCACTCAGGTCGTATGCCGATGATGTCCAACGATGCTCAGGCTGAGCGTAAGACTCCTCGTTATACAGAACAGCAAACATTGGCGTTGGCCGCATATGTCGCCGCGAATGGTGGCGGGCCTGACTTGGTTTATAACGAGGACGGCACCATTGCCATGGAGGAGCTTCGCGGTTCTTCTTACGATGGCCAGATTCACTCAGAAGACGTAGCCCGTGGTTCGGAATTGTTCCGTATGAACTGTGCCTCCTGCCACAACTTCACCGGTCGTGGTGGCGCGCTGTCTTCGGGTAAATATGCACCGCCATTGGATCCTGCCAATGAGCAGGAAATTTACCAAGCGATGCTTACCGGGCCGCAGAACATGCCGAAGTTCTCCGAGCGTCAACTTACCCACGACGAAAAGGCAGACATCATCGCGTTCATTAAGGATTCGAAGGAGTCGCCGTCGTCTGGTGGTTGGTCCGTCGGTGGCCTTGGCCCAGTTGCTGAAGGCCTTGCCATGTGGATCATCGGTATCACCGCACTGGTTGGTGCAGCTATGTGGATTGGATCGCGAACCTAATGTCGAACGAGAAAAAGAAATACACGGAACAAGAACTCCGGGGAATGAGCCAAGATGAGCTTGCTCAACTTGGTACCGAGCTTGACGAGGTCACCGTTGCGTACCGCAAAGAGCGTTTCCCCGTCGAAAACGATCCTGCAGAAAAACGGGCCTCAATCTCGGTAGGAATCTTCTTTGGCGTAGCAATTGTTGCAGCCCTCGCGTTCCTAGGCGTCTACCTTTTCTGGCCTTGGGAATATCGGGGTCATGGTGACGCAGGGCAATACCTGCACGCTGCATACACCCCATTGCTTGGTCTTACCTCCGGTATCGCCATTCTGGCACTCGGGATCGGCGTCGTCATGATCGTGAAAAAGATGGTGCCGGAAGAAATTGCGGTACAAAATCGTCACGATGGCCGGTCGGACGAAGTTGATCGCCAAACCGTCACCGCACTGCTTAACGACGCATGGCAGACTTCGACCCTGGGTCGGCGTAAAGCATTGCAGGGTCTGCTTGGCGGTGCCGGTATTCTCGCCGGCTTGGTCGTGATCGCGCCGTTGGGCGGAGCTATCCGTAACCCATGGACGGTTCGCCACGAAGTGAACTATAACGGCGACGGAACTCTGTGGACTTCAGGCTGGACGCTTCACGATAAAGGCGTCAAGCTTTACCTTGCCCGTGATACCGGGGCCATCGCCGAACACCACGAAGGACAGTCCGGCAACCACTGGGAGACCCAAGGTGTTTCTCGCTTGGTTCGCGTGCGTCCGGAAGATCTTTCGGCAGCGGCAATGGAGACCGTTTTCCCGTTGGCCGAAGATGACGTCAACGATGGCGATCGTTACGATCCACAACGTGATGTCTACGAGAACCACATGCACTCGATTCACGGCCCACGTAACGCCGTGATGCTGATCCGCCTTCGCCATGACGACGCGCAAGCAGTCGTCGAGCGGGAGAACCAAGAAGACTTCCACTATGGCGACTACTACGCGTACTCCAAGATTTGTACGCACGTCGGTTGCCCGACCTCGCTTTTCGAAGCACAGACCAACCGTATCCTGTGCCCGTGCCACCAGTCGCAGTTCGACGCTATGCAATATGCAAAGCCAGTCTTCGGACCTGCGGCCCGTGCCTTGCCACAGTTGCCCATCACCGTTGACGAAGAGGGCTACCTCATCGCTCGCGGTAACTTCATCGAGCCAGTTGGCCCGGCTTTCTGGGAGCGTGAATCCTAATGAGCAATAAACTCGGACAAATAGCTGACAACGTTGATTCGCGCTATACCATCTCCGGGATGGTGCGCACCCAGATCAACAAAGTCTTTCCAACGCACTGGTCATTCATGCTGGGTGAGATCGCTCTCTACAGCTTCATCATTTTGCTGTTGACCGGCGTTTACCTCACCCTCTTCTTCGACCCATCGATTACTAAAGTGATTTATGACGGCGGTTACTTACCGCTGAACGGTGTCGAAATGTCGCGCGCGTATGCAACGGCACTCGATATCTCCTTTGAAGTACGCGGTGGACTTTTCGTTCGTCAGATGCACCACTGGGCTGCACTGATGTTCATGATGGCCATGGTCGCGCACATGCTGCGTGTTTTCTTCACCGGTGCATTCCGTCGCCCACGTGAGGCCAACTGGATCATTGGTTGTGCGTTGATCATGCTCGGCATGGTTGAGGGATTCATGGGCTACTCCCTGCCAGATGACCTTCTGTCTGGTGTCGGTCTGCGAATCATGTCGGCAATTATTCTGGGTGTTCCAATCCTGGGTACCTGGATCCACTGGGCGATCTTCGACGGTGACTTCCCATCTGAGTTGATGCTGGACCGTTTCTACATTCTGCACGTCCTGATCATTCCGGGAATTATCCTCGCATTGATCGCTGCCCACCTGATGCTCGTCTGGTACCAGAAGCACACCCAATTGCCTGGTCCGGGACGCACGGAGAACAACGTTGTCGGTGTGCGCATTATGCCGGTCTTTGCGACCAAGGCAATTGGTATGGGCTTGATCGTTGCCGGTGTGTTGGCCCTGATGGCTGGACTGCTGACCATTAACGGCTTCTGGACCATCGGCCCATACAACCCTTCACAGGTTTCTGCAGGTTCTCAGCCTGACGTATACATGCTGTGGACTGACGGCGTAGCACGTGTTATGCCTGCATGGGAGCTATACATTGGCGGAAAGACCATTCCATCGGCTTTCTGGGTTGCCCTAATGTGTGGTGTGATGGTTGTCCTGCTGTTCGCTTACCCATTCTTGGAAAAGAAGGCCACTGGCGACGATGCTCATCACAACTTGCTGCAGCGCCCACGTGACGTTCCTGCCCGTACTGCTATCGGCGCAATGGCCATTACATTCTTCCTGCTGGTCACCATCTCTGGCGGTAACGACCACGTTGCACACTTCTTCAACATTTCGTTGAACGCGATGACCTGGTTCGGACGCATTGGCTTGGTCATTCTGCCCGCACTGGTGTACTTCCTGACCTACCGCATCTGTGTATCGCTGCAGCGATCCGACCGCGAAGTCCTGGAACACGGCATTGAAACCGGTACGATCAAGCAGTTGCCAAATGGTGCTTTCATCGAGGTCCACCAGCCACTCGGTCCTGTCGACGAGCATGGCCACCCGATTCCGTTGGAATACGCTGGTGCAGCCGTACCTAAGCGCCTTAACCAGCTCGGTTATGCCGATCCGAATGCCTCCGGCGTCTTCAGCCCGGATCCAGAGGACGTCCAAGCGCGTAAGCGGAAGATTGAACATGACAATCACGACGAAGAAGCCGAAATGCTACGTCGTCTGAATGAAGCCAATCGTGAAGCCGATCGCCGTAGGGGGTACCTTGACTAAGGCCAATATGAGGCCACTATGAAATAGTGTGCGGGGTTTCCTGCCACTTTTTCTCAAGCCCGGTTCTAGATTATCTAGACCGGGCTTTTGTGTGTCTGTACAGTAATCCTCCTTAGCCACAATGCTCGGCTTATAGTTCATGGTTTCGTCGTCACGTTGGGCTAATACGTACACCGCTCGCCGCATTTCGCATGCTGTTGGTGTTGACGCCATTTGAAGTTTTATCTTCGAGAATGTAGCCAGGTGGTTTTTCTAGTTGGCCGCCTTTCAGTGTTCCGTGTGTGAATATTGAGGCAATTTCGCGGCGCCAAAACTGAGATGTGCTATATCTCACATCAGTGTATTTTTCGTCTTTTCACCTGGCTCTCGAAGGATTAGAAGTGAAGTGTTGGTGCTATGTTATGCCGTTCTTTTCTAGTTGTGACCTGCAGTTATAGTCTTTTAATTATGGTTGCTGTAGTTGCTGGCTGCAGGTGGGTTCAGTTCATGACTTTCTTGCAACGGCTAGATAACAAGACGGTAACGGCGTTTATTTTGCGAACTGATTCGACAACGTTTGTTGCCATTTCGTAACCTAGTCGAGACATTCAGTTGCGGCCGAGATATCGACCTGTCCCGGGCCGCCGTCCTGCAAGACAAACTACGAAAACTGTAGTGCATACCTCAACCGGATTCGGAGAAGATTTCGTGGCTAAACACCGTAAGCAGAACACGTCCACCAAGCGTCGCGTAGTTGCAGCATCTGCCGCTGTCATTGGATCGACAGCAATGGCGCCAGGCATGGCCTCTGCTGCTGAGTTCACCATCCCGAACACCAACTACACGGTTGACGTACCAGGTGTCGAAAACATTCCAGGTGCAGAGCAATTCATCAACGACCTGCAGGGCCACGCTCCGGCCCCAGCTCCACAGGCTAACCCGGTACAGGCAGCCCACAACGCCGTTGCGTCGAAGGGGCAGCAAATCGTCGACGCAGCGCGCTCTGCAGTGGGTAGCCCATACGCCTGGGGTGCTGCCGGCCCGAACTCCTTCGACTGCTCGGGTCTGACTAGCTGGGCCTACCAGCAGGCTGGCATCAACATTCCGCGCACTTCGCAAGCCCAGGCAGCCGGTGGCACTCGTGTTTCCCTCGATGCCCTGCAGCCAGGCGACATCATTGCCTACTACGGTGGCGCTTCTCACGTAGGTATCTACACGGGCCACGGCACCATTATCGATGCTTTGAACGCCGGCAGCCCGGTGGGCGAGCGCCCGCTGCACTTCCAGCCAATTCACTCGGCTGTTCGTTTCTAATTCTTAGGCAGGACTAGCCAAATGCCAGGGCGCAGCGCTAGTATTGCCGATGGTCTCATTGCTTTACCCAGAAAGTTTCACCACGCATGACTTCCAATGCTTTTCGGTCGCGCCAGCGCTTTCTTGCCATCGCTACCGCTAGCACCGTTCTTTTCGGCGGCGCTGTCTTCGCACCCTCTTTTGCTTCTGCTGACGACGTAGAAGTTGTCAAAGAACAAGTTGAGCAAACCGGTTTTGAGCTATCTCGTAAGCACGAGGAGCTCAAGAACCTGGAAGCTGATTTGGAAAAGCGTGAGGCGCAAGTCTCGAACCTCGATGAACTCTCTGCTTCTGCTAGCGATAAAGCAGTGCAGGCTGCTGGTGCCCGTGAGAAGTTGCAGGCTACCGTAGACCAGATTGCACAAGCGCAATACAACGGTACTGCCCTCGACAAGACGACCTCCGTCATCGCCTCGGGCAGCCCACAGGAAATGATCGATCGCCAGTCGTTCATGGGTGTGCTATCTCGTGATGCAGAACAGGAAATCGACCGTTTGCAGAGTGAGCTCAAGGACGCCGCGCGTGGAGCCAACAAGGCAAACGCTGCGTTGCAGGAAGCAATCTTTTATAAAAATCAACTCGAAAAGCAGCGTGGCAAACTTCGTCAAGAACGTGACGAGCTAGAAACGAAGATTGCTGAACTCGAAGCTCGTGTCGATGCACTCACTGATGAGGAACGTGATGCATTGGCGGGCGGCAACCCAGTTGATCTCGCCGCCGCGGGTGAGGCCTTGGCAAGCGTGGCTGGTTCTGGAGCTTCCGGGGCAGCGCTTACCCGCTTGGGTATGCCTTACAGCTGGGGTGCAGCTGGTCCAAGCTCCTTTGACTGCTCTGGCCTCATGCACTGGGCCTTCCAGCAGCAAGGTAAGAACATTCCTCGTACGTCTCAGGCGCAGCTTGCAGGCGGCACCCGTGTGTCGCTGAATGCGTTGGAACCAGGTGACATCATTGGTTACTACCCAGGCACCACTCACGTTGGCATGTACATCGGTGACGGCAAGGTAGTTCATGCCTCGACGTATGGCGTTCCCGTTCAGGTCGTGCCGTATGATTCTATGCCAATTACGGGAGCCGCTCGCTACTAATATTTGCGGACGCCTTCTGTAGCAATCTTCGCTACCTAACCCGCGACTGTTCCAGTCGCGGGTTTTGTCATTCCCAGATGGCCTAGGTTCGTAAGCCTTGAGGTCTCGCCTCGTCAAAGTTTGGTGAATCGTCGGTGCCACGGTTGACGCCGTCGCGCCGTCGGGTGAACGAGGACGAATTCCCGTATGGAGTATAGTTACACCGTTATGTCTATTGCCCTAAACGCCTTAACCATCGGTGTTGATATCGGTGGTACCAATATGCGTGCCGCAGTCGTCGATTCGAACGGTCAGATTCTTGATCGCGCGGCCACGCTAACTCCGAATACCGAGGACGTTCTCGTCGACAAGCTGGTAGCGCTCGTTGATACCCTGCGTGACCGTCATGAAATTCAAGCCGTGGGGCTCGCGGTTGCCGGTTTTCTTGATCCAGATTGCACCACGGTGCGTTTTGCCCCGCATTTGCCGTGGCGCAACGCGCCGGTGCGGGACATCATGACTGAGCGCCTTGGCATCCCAGTTAAATTGGAGCACGACGCGAACTCAGCTGCCTGGGGAGAATACATGTTTGGACAAGCCCGCGAAGCAGATACCTGGGTCTATTTTTCCGTGGGCACGGGTATCGGCGCGACTATTATGCACCACGGCGAAATTTTTCGTGGCTCTTTTGGGATCGCGCCGGAATTCGGGCACGTGACAGTGGTTCCGCAAGGTCGGCAGTGTTCCTGTGGCAAACGTGGCTGCCTGGAGCGTTACGCTTCAGGGACTGCACTTGCTGATACCGTGCTGGAGCTTGCCGACGCGCGCCCAGAGTATCGTCGTAGTCCTTTGCTGCATAATGCCTGCACCGGTGAACAGATCATGGCAGCAGCGCGGGAAGGAGATCCATTAGGGCAGGCGGTCGTCGCCGATTTTGCACAGTGGCTTGGCATCGGGCTGTCGTTCGTGGCCGATGTCATCGATCCGGAGCTCATCGTGGTTGGCGGTGGGGTAGTCGGCAACCACGACTTGTTTTTGCCGACGGCACAGAGAGTACTCGGAGAATCCATGGTCGCTGCCACTCACAGACCGCATCCGCAGGTTTCGATTGCGAAACTAGGTTCTGCAGCGGGTATGGTTGGTGTGGCGCATTTATCACGATACGCTGAAGATTCGGCAGAAATTAGCTAGGAAGGCTGGATACGAGCTGTGTCGAAGTCGAACGCTCAAGGGATGAATAACGGCTGGTACCATTTTTTCAAATATATTTTGATCGGTCCGTGGTTGCGGCTGTGGAACCGCCCAGTTACTGAGGGCATGCAGTACGTACCTAAGCAAGGTCCGGCGTTGTTCGTCTCGAACCATCAGGCGGTCATGGATTCGTTTTATCTCCCGCTTGTATGTCCGCGGCAGCTGACGTTTCCGGCCAAGAAAGAATACTTCACCGCTCCCGGCGTGGTAGGGGCAATCCAACGATTCTTTTTCACTTCGGTTGGGCAGGTTCCGATTGATCGGAAGTCTAAAGATGCAGGTGATGCCTTGATCAATACTGCAGAAGAAGTCTTCGCCCGCGAAGACATCATGGGCATTTATCCGGAGGGCACTCGCAGCCCGGATGGACGCGTCTATCGTGGGCGCACCGGCATGGCCCGCATTGCGATGTCTACGGATATCGCCGTGATTCCCGTGGCGATGATCGATACCGCGAAAGCGAACCCTATTGGCTCGTGGATTCCGCGGCCGGCAAAAGTTGGGGTTCGTTTCGGTGCACCGATTTCTCCACATCAGTGGGCGCAGGAGCGAGGCCTCGACCCAGAAGATCACGAGACCATGCGCGCGTTTACGGATTTCGTCATGAAGAATCTGGCAGAGCTTACGGGCACGGAATACGTCGATCGTTACGCTTCGGAGGTCAAGGAATCACTGGAGGCAGGCATGGGGTACCCGGAAGGCACCGAACCACAGCACGGATAAGCGGGCTCACGCAGAGATAGCAGGAAAATCGTGGCAAAACAGCGATTGAAATGGCCCGATATAGCCCGCGGGATATCTATTCTGGGCGTGATAATCCTGCATACATCGCTTGCAATTCCTGAGGCACGCGATACCTGGCTTTCACAAACAAATGATTTCTTAGACCCGCTGCGCATGCCGCTATTCTTTCTGGTCAGTGGGCTGTTTTCCGCGAAAATTTTCCGCTACAGCTTTGCGCAATTATTCACGAACCGCCTGTGGTTTTTGCTGGTCCCTTATGTTATCTGGGTTCCACTGGAACTAGCCGCGTATCAGGTCATCATAGTGAATGACTTCGATTCCCCGTGGCCACCGGCAAGCTATTATCTCCAGCAATTAGTCTTGGGCTCGACGATGATCTGGTTCTTATATGCGCTGGCGCTTTTTAATATCGTGTTGTGGCTGCTGCGTTCATTGCCGGGCTGGGCTGCTGTGCTTGCCGCATTTGCCTTACCTGCATTGGCGCTGCCTTTTCATGAACACTGGCACATGATCGCGAAGTCAGTGATTTATCTTCCGGTATTTGTTTTTGCCGCATTTTTTGCCGCGTACATTCACCGCTTTACAGCATATGCGAAGCGACTGCCCGTCGTGGTGGGGGCGTTTGCTGCATATCTCATTGGTTATGCCGGGGCACAATGGTGGGATGTCATTCGCGTTGCGGAGGTCTACTGGGATGGGCCGGGCGTGCTGGCGTTCGGTGACTTCGAATTAGATCTCGTGCTGCGCCTGCTGCAACACGCGTTCTCCCTGCCGGCGGCTATCGTATTCTCAATTCTGTTGACGACGTTGCCGAGAGTCAGCTCGGTATTGCTCAAACTGGGGCGTAACACACTGCCGCTTTACGTGGGGCACCACTTCGGCATTATGGCGATGTTCCATTATCAGCGCATCTGGTTTGTCGACGTCGAACTTGACGACATTAGCCGTTTCGGCAGATTCCCCTTCGAAAACACGCTTTTCTGGGGTTTCTGCGCGATTCTTGGAGCCCTGGCGGCAGGAGCTATTCTCAAGCACCTCACGCGTAACCCGAAAATGCGGTGGTTGCTGTATCCGCCCCCATTGTCGGCACTGCGTCGCCGCGAGTAATATCGGTGCGGAATGCGCAGCACGCTAACCAAGAAAGAAGTCTTTCGTGGATAAACTCACCATTTTCCGGCTGGTCGCGGTCACACTCACCATCATCGCTTACGTGGTCTTGGCATCGATCGGCGTAGATGCAACCGTCGTGGGCCCGGTTTCTGTGGTGCTAATTCTGCTGTTGCTGTTCGTGCCGCTCCGTCGCCGTCGTTAAGCAGGCCGTCGAACCGAAACGTCGAACCGGACTGAACAAGAAAGCAAACCATTCGTGCGCTATTTTTATGACACTGAATTTATCGAAGACGGCAATACTATCCAGCTAGTCTCCATCGGTATCGTCTCCGAACGGGGCGAGGAATATTACGCCGTGTCCACGGACTTTGATCCGCACCGGGCCAATTCCTGGGTGCGCAAAAACGTATTGCAGAAGCTTCCCCCGCGCAGCTCGCACCTGTGGAAGTCGAACGCACAGATCCGGCGAGAAGTACTGCGTTTTATCACTGCCGAAGGGCGCCCAGACCTGTGGGCATGGGTAGGCGCGTATGACCACGTGGTGCTGGTACAGCTGTGGGGCGATATGAGCGGGCTGCCACACAACATTCCGCGTTTTACCCATGAGCTGAAGCAACTCTGGGAAATGGCAGGAAGGCCGAAGTTGCCGGATGTGCCGAAGGGCAATCACGATGCGCTTGTCGACGCGCGGCATAATCTGGAAAAGTTTAAGGTCTGTCAGAGCCTCGTGCAGTTGGATCGCGAGAATCGCGCGCCAAGAATGTTATCTTAGCCGTTTTCAACTGAGTCTGCTTTAATGGAATTGTGAGTTGGACAGTAGATATTCCCAAAGACGTGCTCCCTGATCTTCCACCCCTGCCGGAGGGAATTCGTCAGCGATTTGAAGACGTAATCGCTCGTCCAGCCGATCAACAACCGACGTGGGATCGTGCGCAAGCCGATAACGTCCGCAAGATTCTCGAGTCAGTCCCGCCAATCGTTTTGCCGCCGGAGATTTATAGCTTGAAATCGCAGTTGGCACAGGTTGCCAATGGCGGTGCCTTTTTGCTGCAAGGTGGTGACTGTGCGGAATCATTTGAAACCAACACTGAGCCGCATATCCGCGGCAATATCAAAACCCTGTTGCAAATGGCGGTGGTGCTGACCTACGGCGCATCCACACCAGTGGTTAAGCTCGCGCGTATCGCCGGACAGTACGCGAAACCTCGGTCGGCAGACCGTGACGCGAATGGCCTGCTTAACTATCGTGGTGACATCGTGAATGGCGTCGAGCCGACAGAAGAGGCACGCCGCCACGACCCAGCCCGCATGATTCGCGCCTACGCTAACTCGTCTGCAGCGATGAACTTGGTGCGTTCGTTAACCTCGTCGGGTACAGCTGACCTGCACCGTTTGAACGAGTGGAACCGTGAATTCGTGGCAACCTCGTCTGCTGGTGCGCGTTACCAGGCGCTTGCGAATGAGATCTCCCGTGGTCTGCGCTTCATGGATGCCTGCGGCGTCAACGACGATGTGCTGAAAACAGCAGATATTTACTGCTCGCATGAGGCACTGCTCGTTGATTATGAGCGCGGCATGCTGCGTCTGGGCAAAGACGAAAATGACGAGACCAAGTTGTACGACTTGTCGGCACATCAAGTGTGGATTGGCGAGCGTACACGCGGTTTGGATGATTTCCACGTTAACTTCTGTGCCTTGATCGCCAACCCCATTGGGTTGAAGATTGGGCCGTCGATTACCCCGGAAGAAGCCGTGGCCTATGCCGAAAAACTGGATCCGAATAAGGAACCTGGTCGGCTGACTTTCGTCGCACGCATGGGATACGACAAGGTGCGCAGCGTGCTGCCTGGCGTCATCAAAGCCGTGGAAGAAGCTGGACACAAAGTCGTATGGCAGTCCGACCCGATGCACGGCAACACGTTTACCTCATCGAACGGCTACAAGACGCGTCACTTCGACAAAATCATTGATGAAGTCCAAGGCTTCTTCGAGGTTCACCGTGCCTTGGGCACGCACCCCGGCGGAATTCATATTGAGTTGACCGGTGAGGATGTCACTGAATGCTTGGGTGGTGCCGAGGACATCACGGATGTCGACCTGCCTGGTCGCTATGAATCCAAGGTAGATCCGCGTTTGAACACCCGGCAATCGCTTGAGCTGGCGTTCTTGGTCGCAGAGATGTTGCGTAACTAGCGCCATAGCTCCGGCATATAGCCGTAGCCTCCGGAGCCGAACCACCAGCTAGCCACGGCCACCGCTCCGGTGGTCACAGCCATCGTTATAACCACCAGCAACAGCTTCACGATGGAGCGGTTGCTGAGTGGTTTTTCTTTTGGCGCATGGCTTGCCGCAGCCGGTGGTTGTGGCGGATTTGGTTGCATTTCACCCGCAGCTGACTGCGGGTGATACGGGCCTTCTAAGCGGGTTTCGTTCGGTCCCGGGGCAGGTACGGGAGAGGAGATATCTTCGCCAGCGTATTCGCCGTCACCTGTGTCGGTGTGCGTTGCCTCTGCGTCTGGGCTGGAGCCCTCACGTGGACTCGGTTCAGCATCATCCAGCGGCAATTGGGCGGTCGCTTCGGGCAGCGGAGAATCCGCGAATGGAGTATCCACCGCCGCGCGGTGAGCAGCCGCATTTTCCGGGACGGGCACTGCGACATGCGGCAGGTGCAGCTCGTTGGCGACGTCGTCAAGCGCATCTAAAAACTCGCGGGCATCGCGGAAACGCTCGTCCGGGTTGCGGGTCGTGGCGGAAGCGACCAACGCATCAAACAGTGGGGGAATGCCGTCAATCAGGTCGGAGGGCGCAGGCACGTCGTTATGCAAGCGGGCCAGAGCACGACCCAGCGAAGTCTCGCCGACGAAGGGAACCTTGCCGGTGAGCAACTCGAAGAGCACGATGCCGGCGGAATACACGTCGGTGGCTGGGGTGATGCGGGTGCCGTCGACTTGCTCCGGGGAAATATAGGACACAGTGCCGACGATTTGGTTCGAGGTTTTCTGCGGATTATTCATTGCACGCACCAGACCGAAATCGGCGAGCTTGATGCTGCCGTCGGCGTCGATAAGCACATTGTGCGGCTTAATATCGCGGTGCACCAGGCCCTTGTCGTGGGCAACCGCCAATCCCTGCAGCACGGATCGCAGCATGACCGACGCTGTTGCTGCATCGAGGGGGCCGGTTTCGGCCAGCAGTTCGCCCAGCGTTCCTCCTGTGATCAGTTCGGTGATCAAAAAGATGTGTTCACCAGCGGAGGAAAAATCATAGACGCTGAGCACATTCGGGTGCCGCAACTGTGCCATGGCGCGGGCTTCGCGGGTGAAGCGGTCGCGCGAGATTGGATCGTCGAGATAATCGCCGTCCATGACTTTCGCTGCGACTGCCCGTCCCAACCGCAGATCAAGGCAACGATAGACCGTGGACATCCCACCGCGTGCGATTGCGCGGTCGATGCGGTAACGGGATTCGAGTATCTCGCCGTGAGCCAGCCTAGTCATGGTCTCCAGTATGACTGATAAGCCGCAGCAAGTGTGTATAGCGTGCAGGCTGCCGTGATGGCGTGGGTAGTAGAGTAGTGGTCGTGAAAGATAACGAGAACCAGTCGCGTGAACAATCGCTTGCCCACTTGCTTGCCGACGAAAAACTGCTGAGTTTGCCAGAAGTTGCTGACAAGCTCGGTCTGCGGATTACCCGCGTGCACGATCTGCTGTCGGCCAAGCGCGTGATTGCTGTGGAGCTCGGCGGTAAACGGTACGTGCCCGCGGCCTTTTTCAACGATAAAGACGCGATTAACAAGCACGTCGCTGGCGTGATCACGGTGCTTTCCGACGGCGGCTTCAGCAACGACGAGATTTTCCACCACCTGTTTACCGTTGATGAGACGCTGCCGGGGCGCCCGATTGACGGGCTGCACGGTCACCTCGCGCGGGAGGTTATTCGTCGCGCCCAGGCGCTGGCTTTGTAGAGTCGGCCTCCGCCGCGGCAACAGCGCTGTTAGCGGCGGCTACGTGCTCGCTGGTATTTTCTGCCGGATACGGCACGCGCGCACTCAGCGGAAACACCAGCACGGTCAGAGCCCAGGCCACGGCTGCCGTCGCGAGTACCCACACCAGGTTGTAGAACTGGTGGTTACCGCCCGCGGCAAAGCCCACTGCGATAAAAACCGAGGCGCCGGTGGCGAATTTCCACACCCACATCGGCGGCCGCGCCACACCGACTAACGAAACTAGCGATGCGTAGTACCATGGCAAGGTCACGGAATTCGCGACGAAAGCGACCGAATAGGCGGCAACAATCCCGTGGACAGCTGCGCGCTGGTGTTTCCGGAACACCAACCAGGCGATAACCAACCCGGCGAGCATGAGCAGTGAGCCTGCGCTTCGCGTGAGGGTCAGCACCTGGTTGTAGGTCAAAGAAATATCCGCCAGCCCCAGTACACCACCGACTAGGAAGTCGGTGACCAGCGTTGGCAGTGCTAAAGGGTTGACGACCTTTGAGTTACCAGTTATCTCAGTCAGCCAACCCCACGATGAACCTGAAGCCAGCGTGACCGCTGCGATAACGGCGATGGTTTCTGCTACTGCCACGGCACCGGTAACACCCAGTCCAAGGATGCGTTTGGCTAGCGGATCATGCCGTGCGGTGTAGTGCCGCAGCATCATCCATACGACGAACGGCAGGGCAATACCTGCGGTTGCTTTCAGCGATACCGCGACGGCGATCAAGGCGATGCCGAGCAGAAAACGTTTCCGCAACGCCAGCAAAAGGCCCAACGAGACTAACCCGACCATGACAGACTCGTTATGCATGCCGCCGATCAAATGCAGAATCATCACCGGGTTGGCCGCACCCATCCACAACGCTAGCGCGGGGTTGCCACCCAAAATCTGCGCGATGCGTGGGATGGCATAGACGATGCCAGCGAAGCCGAGCACCGACAACAACTTATAGGCGATGATGCCTGCGGTGACGTTGTCGCCAACAATGCTGGTGATGATCTCGCCTGTCCACAAATGCAGCGGGCCATACGGCGTGGTGGTGTTGCGCCAATCGTGCGAGACCTCCAATAGGTACGGCCCGGGGTTGACAGCGGCGCCATCGTTATACGGGTCGAAACCGTCGCGCAGCATCGCACCCTGCATCAGGTACGAATACACATCGCGCGACGCGAGCGGACCCGCTAATAAGAGCGGAGCCACCCACGCCAGAATGTGAGTGCGCACGCGTCGAGTCTCTGCGCGGGTGTCAACGGACGCTTGTTTGTCAGCGCGGGTGCGCTTGACGACGAGTTGCCGGCCCAACAGTGCCCACGCAAACACCAAAAGGAACAGCGCCACCCAATACACCACGCTGGCGATACCGCGCGCGTGCCCGAAGCTGAGAAAACTCCACCCGAGTGCCTCCAGAATGCCTCCGCGGTTGCGCGCGGCACCTGCACCGAATGACGACAACGTCAGCAGCACAGTCGCGGCTAGTCCAAGCCACAATGGGTGTGGGATGCGAATGCGCGTGGTGGGGTGCTCGTCGTCTGGTTTTGCCGATGGTTTCTGGCGGGGCCGCGTTGCGTCATCGTCGACTATCGTCATTAGCTTTTACGCCTCGTCGCCTTGATTGCTAGCGCTTCCAAATTGTTGCGGACGTCGTCGGCAAGCTCCACCTGGCGCAGATACGCCAAACCAGAATCACGTAGCCGACTGATATGAGATTCAATCTCGTCCACTGCACCGGAGTTGGTGATGATCTCGCGCATGCGGTTAATATCTGCGGTATCTGCGGTGTTACCCAGCATGCGGCGTAGCTCATTGGCGGCGGCGGGATCAGTAGCATCAGCCCTGGTCAGGGTAAGTGCTACGAGCTCGGTGCGTTTGCCTTCACGCAAATCGTCTCCGGCCGGCTTACCAGTGACATCTGGGTCGCCGAAGACGCCAAGCAAGTCATCGCGCAGCTGGAAAGCGATCCCGATATCGCGGCCATACCCACGGAAGGCGGCAATGAGCTCGTCAGATCCGCCTCCGATCGCGGCACCCAAATGCAATGGGCGCTCGATGGTGTAGGCGGCCGTTTTAAAGCGATTCACATTCGCCGCCAGACTGCGGGATTCGTCGGCGCGCGCCTCTAAAGAAATATCGAGCATCTGTCCGCCGATGACTTCTTGCCGCATCCCGTGCCAGGGCTGTTGCGCGCGCAGCAACGCTTGCGGGCTAATCCCGGCCCCGTGGAAGAGGTCGTCTGCCCACGCCAGAGCCATATCTCCCAGCAAAATGGCGATAGAGACCCCAAAATGACTGGAATCGCCTTCCAAATCGAGATCCCCGTGGGTATGAGCGATTTGGCGGTGTACCGCTGGTTTACCCCGCCGGGTTTCGGAGGCATCCAGGATATCGTCGTGGATGAGCGCGCACGCCTGGATGAGTTCGAGCGCAGCGGCAGCCCGGATCACGGCAGCGTGGTCTTCGGTGCCGTCATTTTGGGTGCTCTCGCGTGCGGCTGTGGCGTCGTTTTGTGCGGCTGCAGCCCAAAAACCGGCCCAAAGATAAAGCGGACGGATGCGCTTGCCGCCATCGAGCACGAAACGTTCTAAGTACTCGATCGCTTGGACAACTGGCTCGCCGATACTGTCGAGTTCCCGGCGGCGTTGTGCAAAAAAGCTTTCTAGCGCTCGTTGTACAGCGGCGGGAAGCTCGTCGAGAGCGAGAAACGGCTCACTATGGGCGCGCGATTCGAATACCACGGATTGTCCTTGCGGGGATGGTTGGGGCACACGGCAACAGGCAGCAGGCAACACGTGTGGCGCGTTGCTCAACGTAGTTCGTGCCTGGTTACCGCAATTCTAGTTAACTACTACCAGTGAGCCTACTGGCTGGCAGACGCCGCAAGCGGCAGCGGGGCAGCCAAAATCGCGTATGGCCGCCGGTCACCTGGATAGTGCACGTGCCTGGCGACGTCGCCAAAGCCCAACGAACGGTACAAGCCAAATGCCCGATTGGCTTCGTTGGCGACCTCTGGGGTGGACAGCAAGAGGTACTGTGCCGGAAGATTCCACGCCAGTTGTAAAAGCAGCTGCTTGCCGACGCCATGGCCCTGCATTTGTGGCAAGACATGTAGTTCTGCCAATTCGACGTAACTGGCGAGTTTCTCGCGGTGTTTTTCGGTGCTGCCTGCCCTGGCTAAAAACGCACGAAGGTGGTTATCCCACCAATAACCGCGGTAGCCGAGGAATCCATAGGCCACTCCGATGATGGTGTCGCCGACGGTTGCGATGATTGCGGTGAACCCGGGGTGGAAGATATCACGGCGCCAGGCGTTCACGCGGCTGCTGGCAATGGTTCGTGGATAGTCCATTGCGTCGAGGTAGATGCTCACCAAATCCGGCGCCAGCAGGGAAAATTCCTGGGGGCTTAAACGGCGGTATTCAATCTTCATGCGAGAAATGAGCAATCTTTCGAACAAATATTTGGATCGGCGTGGGTGAGTGTGAGTATCGGTTCATAGTCTTATGTGCAACAGATTGACAGCACCGAAAACTATGAGCTTGAGCGAGGTTGGTGACCATGGCACACGTAATTTCTGCGACGACTAAATTTAACCATACTGGCGGTGTGGCGCGGGCGAAATCGCGTGCAGCAAAAAAGCCTGTAGGTCGGGTTGCTGCTGCCTTGCGCGTAGACGGTGCTGCGATTGGGCGTTACTACAAACTCCTGGAGGCTGCAGCGTCGTTGGTTGTCGAAGCGCGCAACAAACTACGCAGTGGCGATGCACAGCAGGCGCTCGAGTTTGCCTATTGGGCCGGGCTTCGGTTGGCAGGAGCGCGGGTGGCGGTTTCTCCGGTGGATAAACGTCGACGCAAACCCGCCAGCGCTTGGGAGCAGCTAGCTTTGGTGAACAAATCCGGCGAGCAGTGGGCGCAACTTTTTCAGCCATATTCACGTTTAAGTCGGGAAATCGGTTTGGGATTCAACCCCGAGGTTTCGCAGTTGCAAGTCCATGCCCTGCTGAAATTAGTAGAAGAATTACGCGCGGAAGTCTCCGTTGCGGTGCCAGAGCAGTACGATGCGGCTTAGTCTGCTGGCAGCACCTAGAGCTCGAGCGTAGGAAATAGGGCCGAGTGCAAGAAAAGTAGCAATTGCGGGAACTTTAGCGATAGTCTGGGCGTTAACTAGTTAGAAAGCCGAAAAGGAAAGTCAAGATATTGCAGACGGCCGGGGCCAGTAAGGTCTGGCTGTTCGGTGATGGACAGACCGATTCGTGCTGGAACTAAACGTCCCTGTGTCTTGCCGCTAAGCCGCAGGGAATGTCAACCGCCCAACCAGGAGGGACCACCGTGGCGCTGTCAGAACAAGAACAGCAAGCACTCCGTGAAATTGAGGAGTCATTGCTCGCTGAGGATCCAAAATTTGGTTCCTCTGTGTCTGAAGAGGACTCATCCTTTACTGGTTTTGGTGAGGGCGGGGGAATAACACTCCGCGGTGTAGCGCTAGCAGTTGTTGGCTTGGTTGCCGTCATCGGCGGCGCGGCGGCAGCACAATTCAGCCTGTGGTACATAGCCATCAGCATCGTTGGTTTCTTGATCATGTTTGGCGCCGGAGTGTGGATGCTGCGCGGTGGGAACAAAACCGGCAGCCAACTTTCTGCCGCTTCGCTGTCTAATGCTGCTTCCTCATCGTCCGCATCAAAATCCGCAACATCGAAGAATTCGACGGCCTCGCGCAACAATGGAAAGCGGACGTTGGGCGATAAGATGGAAGAACGCTTCCGTTCCCGCTTCGACGAGAAATAGAGCTATCTGCGCTTAGCTTCGCCCCATGGTGATCAAGAAGATCGCCATGGGGCTTTCTGTTGCCCGCACTCGGTCTCCACGCCTCTACGCGGTCTCCACGCCTCTACGTGGCCTGTTGTCCCCACTTTGCCCCACGCTGCTGCATAATGCTGGTGTTCTGCATGCGGTGCGCTCTTGTGGGCGTGCAGTTTCCGGTGGTGACCAGCAATGACGGGATGTGCAAGAGCTTGCTGTATGAAGAATTTAGGGAATTTTCCCCACCGATTTTCTGGCCATCTACCTGCGTAAATGGTTTTTATGTCTAATCGATATGGAAAATGGTGCGATGTTTAAGGTTGATTGTGGGGGAAAGTGGGGTAGAGTGGGTCTAGCCGAACCAACGGCATGAGAAAAACCGTGTACCGGAGGCGTTGAGCGACAGGAGGTCACCGAGAATGTTTCTCGGCACGTACACTCCCAAGCTCGATGACAAAGGGCGTCTGACGCTACCGGCGAAATTCCGCGACGAATTAGCTGGTGGGCTGATGGTGACGAAGGGGCAAGACCACTCTTTGGCGGTTTATCCCCGGGAAGAGTTCGCTGCTCGCGCACGTAAAGCGGCAACGGTCTCACGCACCAACCCGGAGGCTCGCGCGTTTATTCGTAACTTGGCAGCAAGTGCGGATGAGCAGCGTCCCGACGGAAATGGTCGTATCACGCTGTCAGCAGCGCACCGCGAGTACGCAAACCTGTCGAAGGAATGCGTGGTTGTCGGTTCCGTGGATTTTCTCGAAATCTGGGACAAAGAGTCCTGGGCCGCATACCAAGAACAGACCGAGGCTGCCTACTCTGCAGCCGACGCTGACGAAGTGCTGGCTGGCCTTCTCTAAGGCGGCGCACGGAGTGCGTATAAGGACTCTGTTTGAGGCGGATGCCTCTGGTGTACTTCCCCGACATCAGAAACCTGCCTCAAACAGAGCCCTATATGCACCCCACCATCACGAAACTTTTCGCGCGAGGGGAGGATACTAGCCATGGCGAACCCAACCGGACCTGCAGAAACAGATACCACTGCAGATGAATCAACTCCAGAGGCAGTTCGCCACGGACACGTCCCCGTGATGCGCGAGCGGATGGCAGAACTTCTCGCCCCAGCTGTTGCAGCTTCGGGCGGGACCGGAATCTTGGTCGACGGCACCCTCGGGGCGGGCGGACACACCGAGTATTTTTTGCAGCAGTTCCCACAAGTACGGGTGATTGGGGTAGATCGAGATCCCGCTGCACTGCAATCCGCAACTCAGCGCCTTGCGCCATACGCAGACCGCTTTTGCGCGGTGCAATGCCGCTTCGATGAATTAGCAAACATACTCTCGGCAGATACTGCAGATACCGTGGACGTGCCTGCATCTGCTGCCGCATACGCAGGCAACGCAGAAATCCTTGACGACGCATCTGCTCACGGCGTTTCCGGCGCCTTGTTTGATCTTGGTGTGTCATCGATGCAGCTTGATCAGTTGGACCGCGGCTTCGCCTACCGGGCTGACGCGCCACTGGATATGCGCATGGACACCACAGGGCCAATCACGGCGGCAGATATTCTCAACACCTATTCGCATGGCGATCTCGCACGTGTGCTGAAAATGTATGGAGATGAGAAATTTGCCGGCAAAATCGCTTCTGCCGTCCTGCGCGAGCGCGATAAACAACCATTCAGTACGTCGCAGCGTCTCGTCGACTTGCTCTATAACACGATCCCAGCGCCAGCTCGGCGCAGCGGGGGACACCCAGCAAAGCGCACTTTTCAGGCGCTGCGCATTGAGGTGAACCAGGAGCTAGCAGCGATAGACAGCGCGCTGCCCATGATCACCGGCATGCTGCGTGATGGCGGGCGAGCGGTATTCATGAGTTATCAGTCCTTGGAAGATCGCCTGGTGAAAAAACACTTCCGCGATATTTCGCAGTCCACAACGCCGGCGGGCCTGCCGATGGATCTACCCGGCACCGCCGCGGAGTTTCGGGTGATAACTCGCGGGGCTGAACAAGCCAGTGAAGAAGAAATCGCGGAGAATCCGCGAGCCGCGTCGGTGCGGGTGCGTGCCGTGGAAAAGCTGCAAGATCAACAGACCGCCGGTGCGGTCGACCGGGAAGGTCGTGACTAGAGATGTACACCAGCACTGAAGAACGTCAGCGCGGTGCAAGCCGGACTGCTACAGCGAATGCCACTGCCACGATGCCGCGACGCGCGGAATACACCAGGGCTACTCGCGGGGCTGCCAGCCGCAGCCGAGTTGGTGCTGCGGGCAGCTCTGCAGCACAGAATTATCGCGGCGCTAATTATGCCCAGCCGGCAGATCCAGCAACCCGGCAAAAATCCACCCAGGCAGGACGCGGCCCGCGTCGTCTCGGCTCGCAACAAGTTGTGAGCGTGCGTGGCCGTCGGGTCAACCCAGTCAAGCGCGTCACCACGCGCGCACGCTTGTCGATCGTGGCAATAGTCATGATGATCGGCGGTATTGTGTTTGCGATCTGGCTTTCTGGTGTCGCCACGCAACAAACGTTCCGTGTGCAAGCGCTCACCGCAGAAGAAAGTCAGCTCAACAACGAGTTGGAAACGTTGCACCGGGACCTGGAAAACGTGCGCTCTGCAGCAGAGATTGCAGGCCATGCGGTGGAAGAAGGTCTAGAAATTCCGGCGAACCCGGGAATTTTGCGTCGGGAAGAAAATGGCGACATTGTCGAAGATCGCCCGGCTTCGGCAGAAACTCGTCCTATTATTGATGTCAACGGTGAACCTGTTCGTCCGGGGCAAGCTTCTAGTGACCCTGATGGCATCGGTGAGCTGCGTGAGCGGCTGGAATCGATTCCGGAAGGTCGTCGCGGCATCCCATATCCGCAAGCCGGAGCTCCGCAATCGCCAGAGAGCGCTGCCGCAGAAGTCGGTGAAGGCGCACAACCTGGTGCCGGAGCCGCTGCTGGCGCCGACGCTGGTGCCGGTGAGCACGACGCGAACCCGGAGCGCAACACTGAGCCCGAACAGCCGGGCGCGCCAAATAACGACGAGGCTTCACTACAGGCGCCGTACCAGCCCAATTTACGCTAGCTAGGAAGGTGACATCTCCACCGTGACATCTTCTGCACCGCGCGATCCCCATGGTTCGGCGCGCCCGAAGTCTCCACGCACCCCGCATCAGGCCCAACGCTTTCTTATGCACAAGCGTTTGCGCTTGATCGCGGCATTACTGCTGGTTTTTTCCCTGGCTTTGGTAGGCCGCCTGGCATGGGTGCAGGTCGTTTGGGGGCCGGATCTTTCTGCGCGCGCCGAAGATCAGCGCGCCCGCATCTATGTTGATCCGGCGCGCCGTGGTGCGGTGTTAGACCGCGAAGGCAAACAGATTGCCTACACCATGCAAGCTCGGTCGTTGACAGTCTCACCGACGACTCTGCGCAAAGAACTTCGGGAACAGGCGCAGTTGGAAGCCGACGAACGCTTGAGCGACGAAGAAAAAGACGAGTACGTGGCCGCGACCTTAAAAGAAATGTCGCGGGAAATCCCGAAGATGATTGAGGATGCCACGGACGACGAGACAGATCTGAAATCGAAGGATCTGCTGGATAAACTGCGCGCCGATACCCAATATGAGGTGCTGGTGCGCAACGTTGACCCGGATGTTGCCGCCGAAATCTCGGAGCGTTTCCATGGGGTTGCAGCAGACCACCAAGACATTCGCCAGTATCCGAACGGGTCGATCGCAGAAAACGTCGTCGGCCGCGTGTCGATGGATGGCAGCGGACAGTTTGGTTTAGAAGCCTCGCGAGATTCTCAACTATCCGGTATTAACGGCCGGTCTACGGAAGATGTCTCCACCAATGGTCAGGTCATCCCCGGTACTTTGCGCGACGAGACTCCCGCTGTCGATGGCAAAAATATTGAGCTGACTCTCGATCTCGACCTGCAGACCTTCGTACAACAGCAACTGGAACAAGCCAAGCGAAATTCGTTGGCGGAATCGGCAGAAGCCGTCGTCCTGGATGCCACCACCGGCGAAGTTTTGGCGATGGCAAATACCGATACCATCGACCCGAATGGCGATATCGCGCAACAGCTCGAAGATGGCAAGCACTTTGACAACCGGTCGATTTCGTTCCCTTATGAGCCAGGTTCCGTCGCCAAGATCATCACCGCTGCTGCAGCGCTGGAAGAGGGCATCACCACCCCGGATGAGGTACACACGGTGCCGGCTTCCATCCAGGTCGCAGATGTCACCGTGAACGATGCGTGGCCACACGGGCCGTTGCCGTATACCACCGCCGGTATCTTCGGTAAGTCATCGAACGTCGGCACGCTGCAGCTCGCAGACAAATTGGGCCAGGATAAATTCGACGAGTACCTCAACAAATTCGGCATCGGCGATACCACTGGCATCGAGCTGCCGAATGAATCCTCCGGTTTGCGCCCGCCGCGTGAGCAATGGTCGGGATCGACCTTCGCCAACCTACCGATCGGGCAGGGCATGTCCTGGACGACGCTGCAGATGGCCTCAGTTTTCCAGACTCTGGCCAACGGCGGCGAGCGGGTGGAACCGCGCATTATCAAGCGTGACGACGACGGACGTGACAGTAGCGCTGGCGATAAGGGCAGCGACACTGCAGATAACGCTGATGCTAATTCTGCGGACTATGCTGATTCCAACGGCGACGGATCCGGTGAGAACGGCACCAGCACCAGCGGCGATGGAACTCCCGAAAAAACTCGGGTGGTCAGCAAAGAAACCGCAGCTCAGGTCGTCGACATGTTCCGGGCAACTGTGCAAGCTGATCCGGCAGGCATCAATAACGGTACGGCACCAGATGCGGATATCGAGGGCTACAACATCAGCGCGAAAACCGGCACGGCACAGAAAGTTGATCCCAACACCGGTGCGTATTCGAACTCTGCGTATTGGATCACGTTCGCCGGAATCGCACCCGTGGACGACCCACGGTTTGTCGTTGCCATCATGTTGGATGAGCCAAATCGCGGAGTCCTCGAAGGCGGCGGGGGTGGCGGTAGCGCCGGGCCGCTGTTCCACCAGATCGCATCGTGGTTGCTGGACCGCGACAACGTTCCGCCGTCTCCGGCGGCCCCTCAGCTGACACTACAAGCGCCGTAGCACGAAGGAGTATTCCATGAGCACGACTTTGGCAGCATTAATCGAAAAATTCGGTGGCAGGCTTGCCGACGGCACGCAGGCATCAGCAACTGGCGCTGAGCACACAGTCCTTGGCATTGGGCTGGACTCGACGAAGATTGCTCCCCGCGAAATTTTTGCAGCGCTTCCGGGCACGCGCACTCATGGAGCGGAATATGCGGCCGATACGGCAGCCGCAGCCATCTTGACGGATGCTGCCGGTGCGGAGATTCTGCAAACCCGCGACGAAAACCGCCCAGTGTGGGTCGTCGAGAACGTGCGCGCAGTACTTGGTCACATCGCCGCGGAAATTTACGGGCACCCTTCCGAGAAAATGACGGTCATCGGCATCACCGGAACGTCAGGCAAGACGACGACCAGCTATATTCTCGAAGCTGGTTTGCGCGCAGCCGGGGCGAAAGTCGGAATCATCGGCACGACCGGCACGCGCATCAACGGGAGCAAAGTCCCCACGAGCCTGACCACACCCGAAGCCCCGAAGTTGCAGCGGTTGTTCGCCATGATGCTGGAACAAGGCGTAACCCACGTCGTCATGGAAGTTTCTTCCCATGCGCTGGAGCTCGGCCGGGTAGCTGGCACCACCTTCGCTGTTGCTGGCTTTAGCAATCTTTCCCAGGATCACCTGGATTTTCACCCCACGATGGAAGACTACTTTCAGGCCAAGGCCCGGTTGTTCAGTGGTGCGCAGGCAGCGCAGAAAGCTGCCATCGTCACAGACGAGCACTGGGGGCAACAAATGGCGCAGATCGCCGAGCAACACGCCGCATCATGCTGGCGGGTGCAGACGAACCTCACAGAGCACAGTGCCGCTAGTGCAGATGGTGCGGCTGGTGCACCCCGTGCAGACGTCGCGGTGCTCGCCGCTGATCTCGCAGCCAGTGGCACGCAAAAGGTACAGCTGCGCCTGGCCGACGAGACCGTCGAACTGGATCTCCCGTTGCCGGGCAGCTTCAACGTCGCCAATGCCGCGCTGGCGTGTGCCTTGGCCAAACTTGCCGACGCCGGCATGTCTGCGTTTTTGCACGGCGTCGAAAACGTCGCGGTGCCGGGGCGTATGGAATCTCTGGCAGCAGGCCAGGACTTCGTCGCAGTCGTAGACTATGCGCACAAACCTGGGGCGCTGGAAGCCGTACTAGCCACCTTGCGTGGTCAAGTGACCGGACGCGTCGGCGTGGTAGTTGGCTGTGGTGGCGATCGGGACTCGTCGAAACGCGAGATCATGGGGCGCATTGCCGCCCAGCAAGCAGACTACGTCGTGGTCACTGATGACAACCCACGAACGGAAGACCCTGCCCCGATTCGCGCGGCGATCATGGCCGGTGCACGCGAAGCGCTGCAGGTAGCAGGGCGCGCACCTGCAGAGCATGTGGTCGAAGAAGGCGATCGTGCGCGCGCCATCGAATTGTTGGTGGACTGGGCACAGCCTGGTGATGCGATCGTGGTGGCTGGAAAAGGTCATGAAACCGGCCAGATTGTGGGCGATACCGTGCACGAATTTGATGACCGCACGGTCCTGGCCGCAGCCCTGGAGGCGGCTGGATATAGCGCCGCTGGCGATAGTGCCGTTAGTGGCAACGGCGGTAATGGACGTGCAGATGATGCAGGTGAAACAGACGATGCAGGCGAAACAGAGGCGAAACGATGATCCCATTAACTATTGCGCGAATTGCAGACATCGTTGGCGGCCGGTTGGATAACGTGACCGACCCGCAGGCGGTGGTTACTGGGCCGGTCGAATTTGACTCTCGCAAAATCGTTCCCGGCGGGCTGTTTCTGGCACTGCCCGGTGCCAAAGTCGACGGCCATGATTTTGCAGGCATTGCGCACGAAGCTGGGGCAGTGGTGACACTGGCCGCACGCCCGGTCGGCAGCCCGGCGATCATTGTGCCGCGTATCGATACCGATTCCGCTACCAGTGCATCTAACAGTGCCTCGCAAGCCTATGTTTTCACACACGACAGCGATGGTTCGATGCGCGCTTTGTTGCGCGCTCTGGCGCAGCTCGCCCGCGTCGTGGTGACCGAATTAACCGATACGGGTAGTTTGAGCGTGGTGGGCGTGACTGGTTCTGCCGGGAAAACGTCCACCAAAGACATGCTCGCGGCGATCTTGTCGACGTCCGGGCCGACGATCGCTCCGCCAGGCTCATTCAACAACGAAATTGGCCACCCCTATACCGCGTTGCGTTGTCAGGCAGATACAGAATTTCTCGTCGCCGAACTTTCGGCGCGCGGGGTAGGCCACATCGCACAATTGGCAGACATTGCCCCGCCGCGAATCGGAGTGGTGCTCAACGTCGGCAGCGCGCACTTGGGTGAGTTTGGCTCGAAAGACACCATCGCGCAGGCTAAGGGCGAACTGATTGAAGCTGTACCTCCCGCTGCGGAAGGTGGGGTCGCCGTGCTTAATGCTGATGATCCCGCGGTGGCAAACATGGCTTCGCGCACACGCGGAAAAGTCGTGACTTTCAGCGCCGCAGGCGATGCGACCGCGGATTATTACGCCAGTGAACTCCGACTGGACGAATGTGCCCGGGCGCGCTTCCAGCTGAATAGCCCGCACGCGGAACCGGTCGAAATCCGCCTGCAAGTAATGGGTAATCACCAGGTCAGCAACGCTTTGGCGGCAGCTGCCGTGAGCGCAGAAGCGGGGGTGCCACTCGAGCAGATCGCCGTGGCGCTCAACGACTATGTTGCGGTATCAGCACACCGGATGGACGTGCGTGAACGCCCTGACAACGTCACCATCATCAACGATGCCTATAACGCGAACCCAGAATCGATGCACGCAGGCCTAGCAGCGCTAGCCTCGGCAGCCGCGCATCCAGCGCAAGCAATCGCTGTGCTCGGTGAAATGAGCGAGCTGGGTGATAACGCCCGCGAGGTGCACCACGATTTGGGCACGCAGCTGGCTGCATATTCCGTCGATACGCTGGTGGCCGTCGGCGAGACCGACAATATTGCTGCACTGGTCGACGGCGCGCGCCAGGCTGGCATAAACACTCGCCATGTTGCAGATGTGAATGGTGGGACGCGTACAGTGGAAGAGATCCTCCGCTCGGCACAACACCGCGACGTGGTTTTAGTGAAAGCCTCGAATGCGTGGGGTTTGTGGCGGGTCGCTGAGCAACTTGCAGGCACCGCCTAGCTGGCAGAGCCTAGATATAAGCATCGAGCAAAGCATTGAGCAAAGCATAAGGAATAGTAACCAGTGACTCAGATTATTCTCTCCGGCGTTATCAGCTTCCTGGTCGCAATTTTTACGACTCCGGTGCTGATCCGCTACTTCACTAACGTAGGCCGGGGCCAAGAGATTCGGGAAGATGGGCCACGTTCGCACATCCGGAAGCGGGGCACACCCACCATGGGTGGAATTGCGATCGTTCTGGGCATCACCGTCGCCTACGTGCTGGTAAATATATATGGTTTGCTCACCAACGCCGGCTCGTTTACCGCATCAGGTTTGCTGGTACTCGGTCTGATGCTCGGGCTAGCCGCGGTCGGGTTCGCCGATGACGGCATCAAATTATTCAAGTCGCGGAACCTGGGGTTGAACAAAACCGGCAAACTTGTCGGCCAACTCGTGCTGGCAATCGCGTTTGCGATCTTGGTGCTGCAATTTCCTAACGACGAAGGCCTGACACCAGGCTCAACCAACTTGTCATTCCTCCGCGATATCGACACCTTCGATATCGCCGTTGGCGGGGCAATCATCGGCTCGATCATTTTTGTCATCTTCATGTACATCTTGATCTCTGCCTGGTCGAATGCCGTGAACTTCACCGATGGCCTAGACGGCCTGGCAGCCGGCTCCACGGCGCTGGTGATGGGAGGCTATACGCTGATCACGTTCTGGCAGTTCCGCAATTCGTGCGCGCAGGCCGTTGACGCCGCGTGTTACCAGGTGCGTGACCCGCTGGATATCGCAATTCTGGCCTCTGCGGGGCTTGGCGCGAGCCTGGGCTTCTTGTGGTGGAACGCCGCCCCGGCGAAAATCTTCATGGGCGATACTGGCTCACTCGCACTCGGTGGTTTGGTGGCCGGTATTTCCGTGACCACCCGCACCGAACTGCTGATGATCATCATCGGTTCCATCTTCGTCGTCGAAGCGGCTTCGGTGGTCATCCAGATCCTGGTCTTCCGTACCAGCGGAAAACGCTTCTTCCGGATGGCGCCGATTCACCATCACTTCGAAAACGGCGGCTGGGCAGAAACCACGGTGGTCATCCGTTTCTGGCTGCTTTCTGCCATGGCGGTAATTTTCGGTACCTCGCTGTTCTACGGCGAATGGCTGCTGCTAACCGGCTAGCGGTCTGATTCTTCGCTGCAGCCCCGACGGACCAAGCACAGACTGGAGACAAATCGATGACGCACGATGCACCCACAAAGCAGCATGGCGCTGCGAGTCCCACGGAATCTGCCGCGGCTGCCCGTTTAGAATTTTCGCGCGTACTCGTTGCCGGTGCCGGGGTTTCCGGCGCTGGTTGCGTCGCGGCACTTGCTGCGCTCGGCGTCGACGTCGTTATCGCGGATAATAACCTTCCCGCTGCGCAAGCTTTGGCAGACAAGCAGCAAGCAGCAGATGCTCGAATCACCGCGGTGCACGCAGCCGAGGTAGATTTTCGGGCCGCAGAATTCGCTTGCCTTGATCTTGTGGTTACCAGCCCTGGCTGGCCGCCGCACGCGCCGCTGTTGGTGGCAGCGAGCGAGGCCGGACTCGAGGTCATCGGTGATGTCGAACTTGGGTATCGCCTGGACCGCGCCGGAGTCTATGGTGAGTCCCGTGATTGGCTCGTGATCACCGGAACGAACGGCAAAACCACCACGACGGGAATGTTGGCCTCCATCATGGATGTGCATGCAGCCGCCGTCGGCAAGCGAGCGATGGCAACCGGCAATATCGGTGCTTCGGTGTTTGACGCTCTCGCAGCGAGCCCACGGGTGGATATTGTGGTGCTGGAGGCATCGAGTTTCCAATTGCATTGGGCACCGACGTTGACTCCGGATATCGGTGTATTGCTTAATATCGCTGCCGATCACATCGATTGGCACGGTAGTTTTGCTGCTTATGCCCGTGATAAGGCCGCGGTATTGCGCGCGCCAAAACAAGTAGTGGGGCTTGACGACGCCGAGGCCGCGCGGCTTGCGGCGGAGAACAACTGTCGCGGATTCACCCAATACGAGCCACATGACGGCCAAGTTGGCGTGCGCGCGGGCATGCTGGTGGTTGGCGATGCGGCATCCGATGTTGAGCTAGCACCGACCGCAGGCCTGCAGCCTCCCGGGGCCGCCGGAATTCTTGATGCAGCAGCGGCAGCCGCGGCTGCCTATGACTACGGTGTCGCTCCCGCCGAGATTGCCGCCGGGCTTAAGCGCTACCGCGTGGCGGCCCACCGTGGGGCAGTGGTTGCAACCATCGATGGGGCTGACTACATCGACAACTCGAAGGCCACCAATCCGCACGCCGCGCAGGCTGCGATGGCGGGCTTGGAATCCATCGTCTGGATCGCAGGCGGTCAGCTGAAAGGCGCCAGCGTCGAAGAGCTGGTGCGCGAGGAAGCTCACCGCATGCGGGCGGCGGTGCTGGTGGGCGTCGACAAGCAGATTATTGCCGAGACCCTCCGTGCATGCGCGCCACAGGTGCCCGTCGAAATTATTACGAGCGACGAGCCACGGGAGTGCATGCGCCACGCCGTCGCTGCAGCGCACCGGCACGCACGCGCTGGCGATACCGTCTTGCTCGCACCGGCGGCGGCGTCTCTCGATATGTTTTCTGGCATGGCCCAGCGTGGCGATCTGTTCGCTGACGCCACATCCGACTACTCTGGTTAACCATGGCCACACAGACCCCGCAAAACAGTCGGCGCACCTGGCGTAACTGGAAGCTCAACATGCCCAGTCACCCAGGCTTGGACTATTTGATGCTCCGTATCTCCATTTTTGTGTTGGTTGGAATCGGCGTGGTCATGGCGTTTTCTGCGACCATGACCTGGTCTGTCATCGAAGGCAACACGGTATGGGCACAAGCTGCACGCCAGACTGCCTATGTGCTCCTTGGCCTCCTAGCGTTCTGGGCCGCGTTGCGCACCCCCTTTAGTACGGTCAAAAAAATCACTCCGTGGTTTCTTGCGCTTGCGGCGGTATTGACCGTCCTGGTATTCGTCCCAGGGATTGGCGTTGGCCGCAATGAGGTTGGTTCGCAGTCCTGGATCGTGTTGGGGCCGTTGCGTCTGCAACCTTCGGAGATTGCACGCATTGCCGTGGCGATGTTCGGTGCGCTTAGCCTGGCAAACAAGCGCCCGCCGCGCTCGTGGAGTGAGGTTAAACTCACGAACCCATTCGTGGTGTATATCGCCATCTCCGTGGTGTTTTTCAGCTCGATGATTGCCGAAGGCAACCTGGGTGTGGCGATGACTTTCGCCGTTGTCGTCGGCTTTGCTCTGTTCTTTGCAGGGATCAACTGGCGCGTGATCGCTTTGGCCATCGGTGGCCTGGTGATCAGCTTGGTGTACGTCTTCTTAAGCGGTGGCTACCGCAGTGATCGCTTTACGACGTTCTTCGGTGCGTTTACCGGTAACTTCACTGATACGCGTGGTTCCGCCTTCCAGACTTACCAGGGCTTTTTATCTCTTGCCGACGGCTCCGTGACCGGCGTGGGCATTGGCCAGTCACGCGCGAAATGGTTCTACCTGCCGGAAGCGAAAAACGACTTTGTTTTCGCCATCATCGGTGAAGAACTTGGCCTTTTCGGCGGCGTGCTGGTTGTGGGGATGTTCGTGATCCTCGGTATCTTCGGTTTGCGCACTGCAATGCGCGCACAAAACCAGTTCCAGTCGCTGTTGGCGGCCACCTTGACGGCAACCGTGGTTTCGCAGGCGTTTTATAATATTTCCTACGTCATCGGCCTGATGCCCATGACTGGTGTGCAGCTGCCGTTGATTTCTTCCGGCGGTACCTCCACCGTCGTCACGCTTGCCGCGATGGGGCTGTTAGCGTCAGTGGCACGGCACGAACCGGAAGCGGTCTCGCATATGCAAAGCTATGGGCGCCCATTGTTTGATCGTTTGCTGATGATCCCAGAACCTACCGTTGCAGTGGCTTCCTCGCGCACGGCCGCTGGAAGCCAGCGTGGTCGTGGGCGTGCAGGTAGCCGACAGCCGGCGCGTCGCTCCGGGCAGTCCCGTCCAGAGCACCGTCGCAGCGAACAGCGCTTCGGTACCGCGGTCACGGCTCGCTCACGTTCGCAGCACACCAGCCGGGGACCAATCAGCGGGGCACATTCCCGCACCGCAGAAACAACTCCGCATTCGCACCCGAACCAGAAAGGACGTCCAGCAACATGGCGTCAACGAACGATTCGGCACTAACCGTCGTCCTCGCCGGAGGGGGCACCGCCGGGCATATCGAGCCTGCGCTTGCGGTCGGGGAAGTGTTGCGTACCCGCTATAAGGCCGAGGTCTTAGCGTTGGGTACTGCACGTGGACTGGAAAGCGACATCGTTCCCGCCCGCGGGTTCACACTCGAGTTAATCACTCCGGTCCCCGTGCCACGGCGCATCAACGGCGAGCTTTTTGCCTTGCCGTTCAAAGTCTTGCGCTCGATTCGGCAGGCGCGCAAAATTCTGCGGAAAAACCGCGCCGATGCTGTTTTCGGCACCGGTGGTTACGTGTCGGCATCGGCCTATCTGGCGGCAAAAACCCTGGGGATCCCGTTTTACGTGCTGGAAACCAATGCGCTGGCGGGCATGGCTAATAAGATGGGTGTGCGCCTAGGCGGGACTGGCTTCAACGCGATCGAGAGCTCGGGTATGTCCGGCGATGTCGTTGGTATTCCGGTACGCCCGCAGCTGGCTGGGGGAGACCCAAGTGGAGAAAAGGCCGCCCGTGGCCGGGAATTGTTTGGTCTTGCCGACGACCGCCCAACCATCTTGGTTACTGGCGGATCGCAGGGAGCAATCTCCATCAACACCGCGGTCGCTGGCAGCATCGACCGGCTGGTCGCCGACGGCTATCAAGTGTTGCACGCCTATGGGAAGAAAAACGATCCCCCGGAAGAAAAAGCCCATTATGTCTCGCTGCCGTATATCGACGACATGGCCGCAGCCCTGGCAGTGGCCGATCTGGTGGTGTGCCGTTCTGGTGCGATGACGGTCGCAGAAGTCTCAGCGTGCGGGTTGCCGGCGATCTATGTTCCTCTGCCGCACGGTAACGGCGAGCAGGGCCTGAATTGTGAGTCCGTGGTGGCCGAAGGCGCTGCGCGTAAAATTGATGATGCAAAATTCTCACCCGATGTTATGTATGAGGCAGTGGATGCCATTTTGGGCAATGAGGATAATTACCAGCAGATGCGCACCGCCGCGGCGGCGTCCCGGCAAGGTGATGCTGCTTGGCGCTTAGCTGAGCGGATCGTATTTGATAATTCGACTACTCAATCCACCCGCGAGTCCATGAGCTAGGAGACACCCGTGGCAGAAAACAACTCTGCAGACAACAACACTGCAGACAACGACGCTGCAGCGAACAGTACTGCGGACAACAGCACTGCAGAACACAGCCCTGTACAAGCCGACTCTGCAGCGCAAATCGATCTTTCCCGTGTCCACCTTGTGGGCATCGGGGGCGCCGGTATGTCCGGGGTTGCTCGCATTTTGCTCTCGCGTGAAGCGACGGTGTCTGGTTCCGACGTGAAAGATTCTCGTCCGGTTCGTGCGCTGCGTTCGATGGGGGCGGATATCGCGATTGGTCACCGTGCCGAAAACTTGGAACTCGCCGGCGGCTTGCCGACGGTGGTGGTCACCTCGTTTGCGGCGATCCCGCAGGACAATCCCGAGCTGCAAGCGGCAGCAGACAATGGTATTCCGGTTATTCGTCGTTCCGATCTTCTCGCAGAGCTGATGGATGGCTATACCCAGCTGTTGATAGCCGGAACCCATGGCAAAACCTCGACTACGTCGATGGCAGTCACCGCATTGCAGGCGGCGGGCACGGATCCGTCGTTCGCGATTGGTGGCCAGCTCAACCGCGCCGGCACCAATGCCCACCACGGCACTGGTGATGTTTTCGTCGCCGAGGCTGATGAATCCGATGCGTCGTTATTGCGCTATCGTCCGTCGATTGCGGTGGTAACCAATATTGAGCCGGATCATCTGGATTATTTCGGTACCGCGGACAATTATTTCCAGGTTTTCCGGGACTTTGCTGAGTTGCTCAGCGACGACGGCGTGTTGGTTGCCTGTCTGGATGACGCCCACACTGCGGAACTCGCGGTGGCGTGTGCCCAGCGCGGAATCACGGTATTGGGCTACGGCACTTCCTCGGATGCCCGCCCGGCTGAGGTGGAAGAACTGTTGGTGGCAGAAATTACTGCCACTGAGGTCTTGGCATCGGGCACACGGGTGTGGCTGAAGTTGCGGCTGCCGCAGGGAAGTGGCCTTGCTGGGGCTAATTCTGGTGCAACTACTGGCGAGCAGACCGAGCAGCCCCGGGAGATCTCGGTGGATTATCTCGTGCAGATTCCGGGCTATCACATGGTGTTGAATTCCGTCGCGGCAGTCTTAGCTGGCGTGGCAGCTGGCGTCGATGCAGAAAAGCTGGCGGAAGGCGTGGCCAGTTTCGCAGGTGTGCGGCGCCGCTTTGAATACCACGGTGAGGTTGCCGACGGGCGGTTTGCCGGGGTCAAGGTTTATGACGATTATGCGCATCACCCAACCGAGGTCATGGCAGTGTTGACAGCAGCGCGCGAGCAGGTGCTTGCCGAGGGGAAAGGCGGCAAAGTTGTCGCGTGTTTCCAGCCGCATTTGTACTCACGCACCAAAGAGTTCTACCGCGAATTCGCCCAAGCGCTTTCGCTTGCCGACGCCTGCGTGGTGCTCGATATTTTTGGGGCCCGAGAAACCCCGGTCGAAGGCCTGACTTCCCGGATAATCACCAATGCGATGGAAGAATCCGTCGCCGTGCGCTATGAACCCGATATGTCGGCTGCTCCTGCCACGGTCGCTTCACTGGCGGGACCACATGATCTCGTCCTGACCATGGGAGCGGGATCGGTCACCGTCTTGGCTCCGGAGATTGTGCAGTACTTGCGTGCCGACGGCGCCGATGATGATGCTGTAGCCGAGACTAACGAGGCCGGTCGCTAGCCGTGCGGAAAAAAACCATTACTCTGAGCATCGTTGCGGTCATCGTGATCGCGGCGGTGGCGGGTGCCGTTTTCTGGATCTTTCCGGTGCTGCGAGTGAATTCTATCGAGGTCACGGGCAATGAGCGCGTGAGTGTAGAAGACGTCATCGAAGACAGTGGCGTGGCGGAAGGCGATAATTTGCTGCGCATCGATGCCTCGGGAGCAGCGCGCCGCATTGCGCAACAGTCGTGGGTCCGTGGTGTGACGGTCTCGCGTCATTTCCCGTCGACGGTGGACATTGCAGTCACCGAACGAGAGGTCGTTGGCTACATCGAACACGATGACGGTGCGCACCTGATAGATCACCAAGGCCATGCATTTTTGATTGATACCCCGCCCGAAGAGGCGGTGGAAATTATCGGTGCAGTCGATGATGAAGATGCGGTCAATGCCGCGGTCGCCGCCATCGCGACGGTACCCAACGAAATTCGGCGCGAGATCGCTGCGTTGGACGTGAATCAGTCACATGCCATGGAGCTGCGTTTGCATGATGGGCGCACGATTTACTGGGGCGTGGATGATGTCAACGAGCAAAAATCCGCTGCCTTAGAGCATGTCATTCATCGCGAGGGGCAGCACTGGGATATTTCCAACCCGAGCCTGGTTACGGTTCAATAGAACAGACCCTTTTTGGGCGCGCGACGAGCGGTATTTCGGGGGTGATCGCAGGGGGTGATCGCCCCCGTTTTTCGTCGAAAAGCCCAGTTCAGTACCCTAAAGTAAAGGTTTAGGTGTTCGACACGCGTGCTAATATACGACAAAATTACAGAAGTGTCACTCAAGATAGTCACGTAGCTAACTCGCGAAAGATTATTTGGTGCAGTCTGTGCTGCACGGCTGAGCTGTCTCAGTGATCTCGAGTGAGAACAACAGCCCATATTTCAATGCCCGCGAAGACGAAAAGCAGAACCTGAAAGGCCGGAAAACCTCTTATGACCTCACCTAACAATAACCTTGCTGACATCAAGGTCGTTGGCGTTGGCGGCGGCGGCGTGAACGCCGTCAACCGCATGATCGAAGAGGGCCTCAAGGGGGTCCAATTCGTTGCTATCAACACGGACTCGCAGGCATTGCTGTTTTCGGATGCCGACGTCAAACATGACATCGGCCGGGAAGCAACCCGTGGCTTAGGCGCAGGCGCAAACCCGGAGGTAGGCCGCAGCTCTGCCGAGGATTCGAAGTCTGAGTTGGAAGAAACCCTGCGCGGTGCCGACATGGTTTTCGTTACCGCAGGAGAAGGCGGTGGTACCGGTACCGGCGCTGCTCCTGTCGTGGCTAATATCGCCAGAAAGATGGGTGCGCTGACCGTCGGTGTCGTCACTCGTCCATTCAAGTTCGAGGGTGCACGCCGTTCCCGCCAGGCCGAGGCCGGAATCGCGGAACTGCGTGAAGTGTGCGACACCCTGATCGTCATTCCGAACGATCGCTTGCTGCAATTGGGTGATGCCAACCTGTCCATGATGGAAGCCTTCCGCGCCGCCGACGAGGTTCTGCATAACGGTGTGCAAGGTATTACCAACTTGATCACCATTCCGGGCATGATCAACGTCGACTTCGCCGATGTGCGCTCCGTCATGGCTGAGGCCGGCTCTGCGCTGATGGGTGTGGGTTCGGCCCGCGGCGATGACCGGGTGATGACGGCTGCCGAACACGCTATTAACTCTCCACTGCTGGAATCCACCATGGAAGGTGCCAAGGGCGTTCTGCTCTCGATCGCCGGCGGCTCTGACCTGGGACTGCAAGAGGTTTACCAGGCATCGACCATGGTCGAAGAAAAAGCGGACCCAGATGCCAACATCATCTTCGGTACCATCATCGACGACAACCTGGGTGATGAAGTCCGCGTGACCATCATCGCCACCGGTTTCGATGCAGAAGCGAATCTCCAGGATGAATACGGCTCGCACGCTGCCGTGCGGGAGGTCAGTGCGCAAACCGGTTCGCAGGCGCAGCGTGGACCAGCTGCTGATAGCGCAGAACGCGCGCAGACTTCCGAGCCGCGCGCGCCACGTCCAGAACGTGGCTCACTGTTTAGTGATCGCGAAAAACCACGCCCGCAATCCAGTCGCTCGGGCGGGCTGTTTACCTCCTCCGAACGATTCCACGAGGCACCGGAACCACGTCAGCCACAGCGCGATGTGGATCCAGATGATGATCTGGACGTTCCAGACTTCATGCGCTAACCGGCGAAGGCAACTCTATGGATGCAACTGATCCTGGCGCTATGAACAACTCTCACGCCCACTCCGCGAACGCTCCGGTGGAAAGTCGTCCGGTGCGCATGGTCTTTACGACGCGTCACGGCGGGGTTTCCGAACCGCCCTATGGTTCGTTTAACCTGGCCGACCACGTCGGTGACGACGCCGCGGCTGTGGCTGCGAACCGGCTGCGTTTAGCGCGTGTGCTGGGCTTAGAAGAAATCCAGTGGATGGAACAGTTGCACACCAATACCGTCAGCGTGGTCACCGAATTGAGTTCCGAACCGGTGGCGACGACCGATGCTTTGGTGACCACGGTGCCGAATCTGGCGTTGGGCGTGCTCGTTGCCGACTGCGTCCCGGTGTTATTGGCGGACCCACAAGCGGGCGTGTGCGCAGCTGTGCATGCCGGTCGATTGGGAGCACGCAACGGGATCGTGGAGCGCACCGTTGAGACAATGCGTGACATCGGCGCCGAGCCGGGCAATATGCAGGCGCTGTTGGGCCCGGCTGCTAGCGGAGACAATTATGAGGTGCCCGCTGCGATGGCCGCAGATGTGGAGGCACGATTGCCTGGCTCACGCGCACGAACGAAGCAGGGTACAGCCGGGCTGGATATCCGCGCCGGATTGGTGCGCCAATTGCTTTCTCTGGGAATTACCGCCATTGAAGCCGATCCGCGTTGCACCATTGCGAACAAAGAATTTTTCTCGTATCGACGCGAAGGCACCACTGGACGCCAAGCCGGGGTGATTTGGTTGACGGGTAAATAACTGTCACCGGCACGGCAGCAGGCTTAAGCGACGCGGAACTAACGGGAGAAGTGATGATGTCTGGCAATGATGACGCTGGCAACAACGACGTTGGAAACAACGACACCGCAGAAGCTCGCCAACGGCGGCTGCACGACAACCTCGCGCAGACCAAAGCTCGCATCGCGCAGGCTGCACAGGAAGCTGGTCGCGATGCAGAAGAGATCACGCTGCTACCGGTCACCAAGTTCCACCCGGCCGAAGCAATTGCTGCGTTGGCTGGCCTCGGTGAAACCGACGTCGCGGAGAATCGGGAACAGGAAGCACGGAGCAAGGCAGAACAGCTGCCCGATGTGCGTTTCCACATGATTGGCCAGGTGCAGACCAAAAAGGCTAATTCTGTGGCGCGCTGGGCCTACAGTGTGCATTCGGTAGATTCAGCCAAGCTTGCCGACGCACTCGACCGCGGCGTGGGCTTGGCAATTGAACGTGAGCAACGTCCAGCCGATTTTGTCCTCCCGGTCTTTCTGCAATTGTCTGTCGACGGAGATGCCTCCCGTGGTGGTCTGCCCGCAGACGAGTTGTCAGAGTTGGCTGATCACGTCGTCAAGCTAGAACATCTCGAATTGGCTGGGGTGATGGTGGTACCACCGCTGGAAGCAGATGCTGCTGCGGTGTTCCGTGCTGCTCGTGGTTTGTGCGATGATCTCGCAACCCGGGTTGGGCGTCGCCTGCGCTTGTCTGCGGGGATGTCAGCTGACCTGAATGAAGCCATCGCTGCAGGTAGCGACATCGTGCGTGTCGGTACTGGCATCATGGGCAAGCGGCCAGTAGCTTTTTAAGCAATGAATGCGGCAACCACCTGACGCAAGGGCATAAAGACACCACACCGAAGATTTAGTCACCGCACAAACATCAACGTTTATTAATTAACAAGGGGAAAGCCAATGTCGATCATGCGCTTCGCCAAAGAATTTTTCTACGGCCCAGAAGACGACGCTTATTACGAATACGATGAAGCCGCGGACTATGACCGTCGCGACGGATACCGGGACGCATCGCCGCGGGAAGACTCCCGTGAAGCTGCTTACCGCGACGTGCCACCGCGCCGCGAAGTTGCCGGTGCCCGCGACTACGGCTATGAACGCGACTCTTTGCGCGAGCCTGCTGCTGCGCGCCCGCGCGGTTACGACGACTACCAAGCTGCTGTAAGGCCTGCACCTGCTGTCGCAGCAGAACCATCCGTTGTCGCGTTGTCTCTGGTGAGCTATGACGAGGCCCGCAAGATGGGCGAAGCATTTCGTGACGGTGACATCGTGGTATTTGAGATCACCGACGCAGAACGCGGTGTTGCTAAGCGCATCATCGATTTCTCTGCGGGACTCTGCTTTGCCTTGCGTGGACAGATGAAAAACATCACGGCAAAGCTGGAGACTGACCGGAAGATTTTTGCGATTATCCCGGAGCAAGCACAGGTCACCAACATCGATCTGGAGCGGGCTGCTGGCTTGCGCTAAACCAGCGGCGCTGCCGTGTGCGCCAGCCGATATAGAACACGCGAGTGATCAGGTAGACTAGACCGTCGTGAGTATGCTCGGAGTTATTCTTCTCGTTGCCATTCGCCTGTACACCCTGGTCTTGGTGGGGCGCATCATTATCGAGATGATTCAGTCGTTCGGTCGGACGTTCCAACCGCCGCGGTGGTTTATTTTGATCGCCGAAGTGCTGTTCATGCTGACCGACCCACCAGTCAAAGCGTTGCGTCGCTTGATTCCACCGCTGCGTACCAACGGTGTGGCGCTTGATTTGTCGGTTTTGGTGCTGTTCTTGCTGCTCATGGTCGCTAGCATGGTCGTGCGAGCAGTGCTTTTATAGCGGCGCCAGGCGTTACCACCTGCGGCGTAGGATTGATCGAAGCCTGCAAGTCAGATAAATTTAATATCGTTAATATAACGCATGAGATTTTCGTAACTAACAGGTCTCGTCCGCATTCGCGGGGCCGTCACTTGAGTAAGAAGGGGAGTGCCAATGCCACTTTCACCAGCAGACGTCCACAACGTCGCGTTTAACAAGCCACCCATTGGCAAGCGAGGCTACAACGAGGACGAGGTGGATCAGTTCCTCGATTTAGTCGAAGACACCCTTGCTCAGCTGCAGGATGAAAATGATGAGCTGCGCACGCTTCTGGATGAAGCAGACTCCAAGCCCTCCGCGAGTGCTACTGGTGCGGCGTCCTCGCAGGCTTCGTCTGCGGTGGATGAGTCCAAACTGCGTTCCGAGATTGAGTCTGAACTGCGCTCGAAGATCGAAAAGGAAATCCGCGCACAATACGACGAGAAGCTGAACGAATCCCGCAAGGCTGCTGGTCAGGCACAGAGCGAGGCTAACCAAGCGAAGGCCGAGCACGAGGCCACTAAGAAGGAACTGGCACAGGCACGTCAGTCCGCAGAAGCTGCTGCGAAGCGCTCGGAGTCTGACTCCAGCAAGGCTGCGGGTGTCACTGCGCAGAAGCCGGCACCGGCTGCTGATGCTCCAGCACAAGCAACCGCTGATGCCAGCGGTATGGCTACCCCTGCCACCCACATGCAGGCGGCGAAGGTTTTGGGCTTGGCACAGGAGATGGCAGACCGCCTCACCGCAGATGCACAAGCAGAATCGAAGGCGATGCTGGACGATGCTCGTTCCAGCTCGGAAAAGCAGCTGTCTGATGCACAGGCAGAGGCGAAGCGTTTGGTTGACGATGCAGAGCAGAAGTCGTCCAAGCAGTTGAACGACGCTGAGACCCGTTCGCGCACGATGATCCAGGATGCGGAGAAGAAGGCCGCGCAGACCACCTCCGATGCTGAATCCCGTGCGGAAGCACAGCTGCGCCAGGCCAACGAGAAGGCTGCGTCGCTGCGTGCGGATGCGGAGAAGAAGCACACCGAAGTAATGAACACCGTCAAGCAGCAGCAGACCGCTTTGGAATCCCGCATTGAGGATCTGCGCACCTACGAGCGCGAGTACCGCACTCGTCTGCGCACCTTGTTGGAATCGCAGCTGGAAGAGCTCGAGGCACGCGGTTCGGCTGCTCCGTCCGGCGACATCAAGGGCAGCAACAACTAATCTCCCGCGCGCCAGCCATGGCCTGAGCGCTCCAGCTTAGGTCTTGTGCACGGCACGAGGCCGGTGCACAATACTAAAACTAATGCGCCTGCAGTTCATTTGATCTGCAGGCGCTTTATTCATGTCTGTCTATTCATGTTTATGTCGGCAAGCGCTAAGCTTTCCGACGATTGCTAAGCTTTCTGGTTCTGCAGCTCTTCGACCGCAGGGTCAGACCACTTGCCTTTGGCGACACCGTTTTTGTACACGATGCCGGAGACCAGGGCGATGACGAAGATGATGGCCATCGGAACCAGAATGACGTAAACGTTGCCCACGGCAAACATCACCGGGATACACAGCGCGGTGACGAGGCCACCGCCGAAGAACGGCTCGAACGCCAGCTGCTTATAGCCGAAGGCTTCCAGTGCGGGTGACTTTTCGTCCGGGTCAGCCACGCGCAACAGGGCCAGACCAGTTGCGGTAACACCCATGGATTGTCCGAAGTCTCCAACACCACGTTCTACCCAGAATTCTGGAATCACTCGTGGCGTGAAGAACCACAGGATGATCACGTTGAAAGCAATGCCCGCGATGGACAGCAAAACGAATGCCTGCCAGTAATCGGCAATAACGGTCAGCGAGATCGTTGCCAAAGCTGCTGCGATCAGTAGGTCCAAGCCCAAGCCCTGGATGCGCTTCATCATCTCGTGGTCTACGAGGTCGGTGCGTCCGGTCTTGTCCAGGAAGATCTGAACGATCACGCCGCCGATCATCGCCAGCGGGAACAATGGGATATAGCCCAGCAGAGTGGTTCCCTCACCCTCAGAGACGAACAGCGAATCTGGCTGTCCCCACAGCAGGTTTTCGATCCAGGTAATGAGCTCAAGCAGCAACCAACCGATGATGATCGCGACACCGACGACAGCCATGTGCAGCGTCAACGGCTCGATCGAGTTGGGGCGAGCGGTCTGGCGACCAGCAGAAACCTGCTCTTCGGAGGTGTAGAGACCTTGCAGCTCGGATTCGGACTGCTCGTTGACGTTTTTGATTACTTCCGTTTTGCCCTTGCGCACGGCCCAGTTCAAAAAGCCCATGCCGACGATGATGCCGGCAACCAAGCCGACGGTAGCCATCGCCAGTGCCAAGTCGGTTGCTTCTGGCATTCCGACGTCTTCGAAAGCTGGCTGCATGCCGGCCGCGGTGCCGTGGCCACCTTCGAAGGCGATCTCGATCAGTGCGCCGAATTTCTCATCCACATTGAACAGCGGCGCCAGAATCAGCACCGCAAGCAATAAACCGACGACATACTGGCCGGAGCCATAAGCCACACCGATTGACAGCTGTGGACCTGCGAGTTTGAGGACGCGGCCCGGCTTCGGAATCTTTGAGCCTAAAAACAGCGTCGCGAAGACGACGGAAATCAATAGTCCGGGAAGGCTGGACCAGACGGTGTAGATGTCTTCGGTGAACAGGCCGCCGTCGGCAAGCCAATCCCAATTGATAACGTCAGCGAGCCTGCCGACGACTTGCTCACCAGCCACCAGCGCCAACAATCCGGCGATGATGCTGCTGGGCAGCAGTAGTTTTTGTAAGAATTTCAGCTTCACGCGAAGGTATTTACCGGCGAGCATGATTGCTACCAGCAAGATCAGCGCAAAGCCCACTGTTCCTGCACTCATGTTGCACTCTCTTCTCTATTCAGTCTTTCAGCGGTGCTGGTCTTCTTGCATGGTTTGGGCATACAAAAAGGGTTAGGCGGTCGTGTTATCTGCACTGCATGCAGATTACATACCAGCCTAACCCACAGTAAAAATTCGCTGTGAAGCGGCTAATAGTTGCGTGGCAACTACTCGGCAACTACTCAGCAACGATGATGATGTCCAGGCGACGCGGCCCGTGTACACCTTCCACGCGTTCCAACTCAATATCGGAGGTGGCCGACGGGCCAGAGATCATGGTGATCGGCCGGGTGCCTTCGATCGCTTCCAGGGCCTGCGGCACCAAATCGACGACGTCTTTTTCGAAGACCACGCACACATGGTGATCCGGCACCAAGGTGATCGCACGACGGCCCTCATCGGGGCGTGCGGATAAGAAAATGGTGCCCGTATCGGCGCAGGAGACGGTAGAACCGGTGAGCACCGCAGCGATGGAATCGAGGTCATCGATGGTTAGCGGTTGTTCTTCGGTATCGACGATGAAGTCGCGATCTGGCAGCCAGTTTTCCGGCAGGCCGGAAGGGATAACGCAGGTGCGATCTTCCAGCAGCTCCGCGATGCGCTCGGGCAGCGAGGACATATCTTCGCGGTAGACGTTGGCCTTGTAATCGATCAGTCGGTCGATAAGCACCTCGACGACTTCCGCACCTTCGCGTTCGCCCACCCGGCGGTATTCCCGCGGCACCGGTGGTGGGGTGGGGTGGTCGCTGAGCGAATTACGCAAACGCGCAAAGATCTCGGTTTTCGCGTCGTCGTACTGATATTTCTGATCCATTAGGAATCCGCCTCCGTTGTGTTGCCGCGGTTTTTCGCCCACCAGTGGCGGAAGGCCTGCTTTGGCGGCTTCGGAATATCGCGCTGCGAGGTCCAGCCACCCGCGATGCCCGGCAACCAGCCAATCGATCCGGAGCGGCCGGCGACGATGCGACTGAGCGGTAATCCGCGTTCGACGAGTTTCATTACCTGGCCAGAGCCCATGACGAAGCTGGCGGCTTTCATCAGCGCAGCCATCTGTGATGGGCCGGATTGCTCGTCGACAGCCTTGGAACGCAGGTGCACCAGAATGTCCGGGATGTTGATCTTGACCGGGCAGACGTCGTAACAGGCGTTGCACAATGATGAGGCAAACGGCAGGGTGGCGTTTTGCTCCGAGGTGATGCCAGTCAGCTGTGGTGAAAGAATCGCACCGATCGGGCCCGGGTAGACCGAACCATAGGAGTGGCCGCCGGCTTGCTCGTAGACCGGGCAAACGTTCAAACATGCCGAGCAGCGGATGCAGTGCAGCGCGGAGCGGCCGTCTTCGTCGTCAAGCACCGCGGAACGGCCGTTATCCAACAGCACCACGTGCACGTTTTGCGGGCCATCGCCGTCGAAAGAACCCGTCCACAGCGAGGTGTAGGGGTTCATGCGCTCTCCGGTGGACGAGCGCGGCAGTAGCTGCAGGAAAACCTCGAGGTCAGAAAACGTCGGGATGAGCTTTTCGATGCCCATCACGGTGATCAGCGTTTCCGGCAGGCTCAGGCACATGCGGCCGTTGCCCTCGGATTCGACGACCGACAGCGTACCGGTATCGGCGACGCCAAAGTTTGCTCCAGAGACCGCGACCTTGCGCGACAAGAAGCGCTTGCGCAGGTGTCGGCGGGCAGCCTCGGCGAGCACGGCGGGCTCGGAGGTCAGGTCATCGCCGGCTTCGGGCATCTTGTCTTTGAAGATCTCGCGGATCTCGTCGCGGTTGCGGTGGATCGCCGGAACCAGAATGTGGGAGGGTTTATCCTCGCCGAGCTGCACGATCAGTTCGGCCAAGTCGGTTTCGGTGGCGGTGATGCCGCGCTCTTCCAGGTAATCGTCCAGGCCGATTTCCTGGGTCGCCATCGACTTGATCTTGTTGACTTCCGTCTCGCCGGTCTCGCGGATCAGCTCGGTGACGATCTTGTTGGCTTCCTTCGCATCACGTGCCCAGTGCACGTGGCCACCGGCGGCCTCGAAGTTGGTGGCGAACTGCTCCAGCAGGTCCGGCAAGTTGGCCATGACGTTGGATTTGATCGCCGAACCGGCGTTGCGCAGCTGCTCCCAGTCTGGGACCTCGCCGACGACGTTGTTGCGCTTCGCGCGAATCGCGTGCGTGGCGTGGTGGATGTTTTTCCGCATCTGCGTGTTCTGCATCTGGTGTTTGGCAGAAGCGGGGAAGGGGGTCGAGAGGTTGATGTTGCCTTGCCCGTAGGCAGGCATGCCCAAAGCCACGGTGCTCATTATTTCGCCTCCTGCGGGATGGAAAGTTCGTCGGCGGTCTCTGGGTTCCACGGGTTTTCGTGGGTGGAAGCCAAAATTTCTGCCAGGTGTAGTGTGCGGGTCGGAGAGCCCTTGCGGTGCAAGATGCCGCCGAGGTGCATCAGGCAGGATGCGTCGCCGCCGGTGCACATTTCGGCACCGGTGGATTCGATATTGCGCACTTTCTGCTCACCCATCGCGCCGGAAACGCCGGGGTCTTTGATGGAGAACGTGCCACCGAAACCGCAGCATTCTTCTTTGTCCGGCAGCTCTACTAGGTCGATGCCAGCCACAGTCTCCAGCAAATCTGGCTGGCGCGAGCCTAGGCGCAGCAAACGCATGCCGTGGCAGGACGGGTGGTAGGTCACCGTGTGTGGGAAATAAGAGCCGAGCTGTTCTCCAGCATTGGTGATGCCTTCGACATCCCGCAGGAATTGTGCCAGCTCGTAGGTGTATCCGGCGATATCACTGGCGCGTTCGGCGAGTTTCGGGTCACCATTTTTGCGGGCGACCATGGGTTGCTGGTGGCGCAGCGAGGCCACGCACGAACCGGATGGGGCGACGGCGACATCGTAGTCTGCGGAGCTGAAAGCCTTGACGTGGTTGCGCACCACCGGCAGGGCGTCTTTCAGGTAGCCGCTGTTGACGTGCATCTGTGAACAGCAGGCCTGGCCTTCGGGGAAGATGACCTCGTGGCCAAGCCTTTCGAGGATGTTTGCCGTCGCCAGAGCCACCCGTGGGTACATCGCGTCGACGATGCAGGTAGCAAATAATGCGATTTTCATGGGAATTGTCCTTTGTGACGCAGTGACAGTGACACAGAGATGCGGTGACACAACAATGGGGTCTGTCAAAAATTATCCGACTACGCTAACCGTTTCTGCAAAACGGCTGGAGTAATGGAAAACTCTATAATGACTCACGTGTGATCTAACCGTGCCACATCACCCCGCCGGTGGCATAATAAAACTATTGCTAAAAAAATCACACAGGTTATGCTTAGCAAGCAGGAAGGACGCGTGCAGGGAAAACATGATGCTCACCGTGTTGGTATTGGCCTTCATTGCCTTCCTGGCCCTCGTGCTGTTCTTGGCGACGGGCGCCACCGCGTGGTTAATCGCGCTTTTTGGCAGCGCCGGGGTGGCATTGGTGTTGCTCATTGTCGATGCGGTCCGTAAGAAATAAGCCGCACCTGCCGTTGACAGCACAGCAAATAGTCAGCAAATAGTTTTTGTAGGCATTTGCTAGTAAACTACGGTGACGTTGCGATGATCCGGCCATCACCGGGGAGCTTTCCGGAAGAACGGCATGTCGGCCGTCCGCAGTTGCTGTGGCTAGTAGCTTTATCTACTCGCATGAGCTGGAGGCGTCGACAAGCTCATTAGAACCGGGCTACAAGGTGAAAACCTTCACCACAACGAAGTGGGAACCAGGCCGCGTGCTCGCGCACGGTTTGGCTCCAAGCAGGGTGGTACCGCGCTGACATAGCGTCCCTGCATCACGAAAATTCGTGTGTGAAGGAGACTAACCGTGGCTGCAGATAAGCAGAAAGCAGATAACGCCAGCCCAGCGAAGCCAGCCGATAATCAGGCTGTGGGTGGTGTGTACCCGAAGGTCGATATGACCGACGGCACCAACAACTTTCCGGCGATGGAAGCGATCGTCCAAGAATATTGGGATAACGATCAGACCTTCCAGGCTTCTTTGGATCAGCGCAAAGACGCGCCAGAATACATCTTTTATGACGGCCCGCCGTTCGCGAACGGCCTGCCGCACTATGGCCACCTGCTCACCGGCTACGTCAAAGACATCGTTCCGCGTTACCGCACCATGGCCGGTAACTACGTCCCCCGCGTGTTCGGGTGGGATTGCCACGGCCTGCCTGCTGAGCTTGAGGCCGAAAAGCAGCTCGGCATCAACCAGCGCCACGAGATCGAAGAGATGGGCCTGGAGAAATTCAACGAGGTTTGCGCTACTTCGGTGCTGAAATACGCCGACGAGTGGGAAGCTTACGTCAACCGCCAGGCACGCTGGGTGGATTTTGAAAACGGCTACAAGACCATGGACATCGAGTTCATGGAATCGGTCATGTGGGCGTTCAAGGAGTTGTATGACAAGGGCCTGATCTACCAGGGCTTCCGTGTGCTGCCGTATTCCTGGGCTGAGCACACCTCCTTGTCGAACCAGGAGACGCGCCTGGATGATTCCTATAAGGAACGCCAGGATCCTTCGCTGACGGTCTCGTTCCCGCTGACTGGCACCCGTGCTGGTTCTGCAGCGGAAAAGACGCTGGCAGAAAACCCGATCTTTAACGACGTCGAAGCCGTAGCCTGGACGACGACGCCGTGGACGCTGCCGTCGAACGCGGCTCTGGCGGTGAACCCGAAGGTCACCTACGCCGTGGTTCGCGTTGGCGAAGATGGCGCGGATGGTTTCGCGGGCAAGCTGTTGTTGCTTGCCGACGAGCTCCGCGGCGCGTATGCCAAGGAATTGGGCAAAGAACACGAGGTTGTGCTGACCCTGCCGGGCGCGGATCTGGTGGGCTTTACATACGCGCCGATCTTCGGTTATTTCCCGGACCTGAAAAACGCCTACCAAATCTTGCAGGCAGACTACGTCACCACCGACGGTGGTACTGGTGTCGTCCACCAGGCACCGGCTTTTGGTGAAGACGATATGCTCACCTGCCAGGAAGCCGACGTTGAGCTGGTTATCCCGGTGGATGCCGACGGCGAGTTCACCGCGGATGTGCCGGATTACCAGGGCCAGCTGGTCTTTGATGCGAACAAGAACATCATCCGTGACCTCAAGCAGACCGGCCGCGTGCTGCGCCACCAGGTCATCGTCCACTCTTACCCACACTCCTGGCGCTCCGGCCAGCCGCTGATCTACCGCGCGATGCCGGCTTGGTTCGTCGCTGTGACCAAGATCCGCGAACGTATGGTGGAACTCAACCACAACGAGATCGAGTGGATCCCGGAGCACATCCGCGATGGCCAATTCGGCAAGTGGCTGGAAGGTGCCCGTGACTGGAATATCTCGCGTTCGCGTTACTGGGGTGCACCAATCCCGGTGTGGATTTCTGATAACGAGGAATACCCACGCATCGACGTCTACGGCTCGCTCGATGAGCTTGAGCGCGATTTCGGAGTGCGCCCAGAATCGCTACACCGCCCAGACATCGATGAGCTGACTCGCCCGAACCCGGATGATCCAACCGGCAAGTCCACCATGCGTCGCGTGCCAGACGTGCTGGACTGCTGGTTCGAATCCGGCTCCATGCCGTTTGCGCAAAAGCACTACCCATTCGAGAACAAGGAATGGTTTGAGTCGCACAACCCGGCGGATTTCATCGTCGAATACTCCGGCCAGACCCGCGGTTGGTTCTACCTGCTGCACGTGCTGTCTACGGCGTTGTTTGACCGCCCGGCATTCAAGAAGGTGGTTGCCCACGGCATCGTGCTGGGCGACGACGGGCTGAAGATGTCGAAGTCCAAGGGTAACTACCCGGACGTCAACGAGGTCTTCGACCGCGACGGCTCGGATGCGATGCGCTGGTTCTTGATGTCCAGCCCGATCCTGCGCGGCGGCAACTTGATTGTCACCGAGCAAGGTATCCGCGATGGCGTGCGCCAGGCGATCTTGCCGATCTGGAACGCGTATACCTTCCTGCAGCTGTATTCCAGCAAGCCGGCGCAGTGGTCGGTGGACTCGCAGGATGTGCGTGATCGCTACATCTTGGCTAAGACTCACGATCTGGTCGATGCCGTCGATACCGCGTTGGCGAATACCAATATCGCCGACGCCACCGAGGCCGTGCGCGTGTACGCGGATGCGCTGACCAACTGGTATGTGCGCCGTTCGCGTGATCGTTTCTGGGAGGGCGACGAGGCCAACCCGGAGGCCTTTAATACCTTGTATACGGTTTTGGAGATCGTCTCCCGCACCGTCGCGCCGCTGTTGCCGCATGTCGCCGAGGTGATCTACCGCGGGCTGACCGGCGAGCGTTCTGTGCACCTGGCTGATTTCCCGGCCGCCAGCGATTTGCCTGCCGACGACGAGCTGGTGCACGCCATGGACTACACCCGCGCGGTGTGCTCGGCGGCGTCGTCTGTGCGCAAGGCCAATAAGCTGCGTAACCGCTTGCCGTTGCCGAAGCTCCTGGTGGCGATGCCGGATTCGGCGCAGCTAGCAGATTTCGCCGACATCATCCGTGATGAGGTCAACGTCAATGAGGTAGAGCTGACTGACGACGTGGATGCGGTCGGCCGTTTCGAGGTCGTCGTTAACGCGAAGGTGGCTGGTCCACGCCTGGGTAAGGATGTGCAGCGCGCGATCAAGGCCGTGAAGGCCGGTAACTACGAGCGCTCCGGTGAGCTTGTGCTTGCCGACGGTGTCGAGCTGCGCGAAGGCGAATACACCGAGCGCCTGGTTGCTGCGGACCCGGATTCCACCGCGCAGATCACCGGCCGCGAAGGCCTGGTGGTGTTGGATATGACGGTGACCGAGGAGCTCGAAGCCAAGGGCTGGGCTGCCGACGTAATCCGCGGTATCCAAGATGCGCGTAAGGCTGCTGATTTCGCAGTCAGCGACCGCATTACCGCCACGCTGTCGGTTCCGGCAGACAAGGAAGAGTGGGCCAACCGCCACCGCGAGCACATCGCGGGCGAGGTTTTGGCCACCGACCTGCAGGTAGTCACTGCGCCGCAGGATGGCGACAATGTCTACCGAGTGCTCGATGGAGTCAGCGTCGCGGTGGCATTGGCGCACTAGCAAACGCGCACGCAGCTAGCTACACGCTAGGCTCCGAAAACCGCGCGCAAGTGATCGTTCAAGAACACGCCGTCGGGGTCTAGTTGTGTGCGCAGGCTGGCGACGTCGTCGAAAAGCGGGTAGCGCTCACGCAACTCCGGTGCGCCTAAGGTGTGCAACTTGCCCCAGTGTGGGCGGCCACCGGCCTCGCGCAGGATCGGTTCCAGCGAGGCGAAAAATTCCTGGTAAGGCTCACGGTGGTAGCGGTGAATCGCGATATAGCACGACTCGCGTTGGTACGCGGTGGACAGGGCGACGTCGTCGGCTGCAGTGGCACGTACCTCGATGGGAAAACTCACCTGCGGGTCGATGTGGGCGGCGATCTCTGCCAACACCGCGGGAGCATCGTCGAGGGCGATGGCGTATTCCATCTCGGTAAAACGCACCCGCCGGGAACTCACGAACACCTTGTGTGCTTGTTCCACCCAGCTTCGCGAACCAAAGGTCGCCGAGGCAATGCGGTTTAATTGCGGCACCCACTTCGGCTGCATGCGCCCGATTTCACACATGGCGTGCAGGGCAGTGTTGTCGATGACCTCCCGGGAAAACCAGCGCCCGAAGTTCCCCCGGCTGCGATAGCCGACATCTGGCAATCGCTTGTGCTCTTTGAGCAACACCTTCTTTGTGCCCGGAAACCAGAAGAATTCCAGGTGATCGGTGGCTCGCGAACGCTCGGGAAACTCTGCGGCGATGTGTGCAAAGTCCTCGGCGGAATGCTGCGCGTAAATACAGAACTTGTCGACGACATCCAGCTCGATCTCGGTGATAACGCCGAAAGCCCCCAAGCCCAGTCGCGACAAGCGGAAGAGTTCACCGGCGGCACCGGGGGCTTTTGCGTGGCAGTCGTGGATGGTGCCGTCGGCGGTGATGATCCGGAAGCTGCGCACCATGCCCGCGAAACCAGTAAACCCAGTGCCGGTGCCGTGCGTGCCGGTAGAAACCGCACCGGCCAGTGACTGCGGATCGACATCACCTTGGTTCGCCAGCGCTTTCCCATGCGGTGCTAGCAACCCCGGGATATCGTGCAAACGCGTGCCAGCATGGAACGTTGCTGTAGTCTCCGTACAGTTGATCAGCCCCCGCAGGTTATCTAGCTGAATGTGGGCACCGCCGTTACCGTCCGTGGTTGCCAGCGCACTAAACGAGTGGCCTGCTCCAAGCGGGCGCAGCGGGAGGCCACTTTGCGCACTGCGGTGGATGATCGCGGCGAGTTCGTCAGCACTTTCAGGTTGGTACAACGCAGCGTGGGCGGTTTGCGTCCCGGACCAGTTCGTCCACCGATACTCCTTCGATTGGTGATCCTTCGATTGTTGGCCCTTCGATTGGTGACTGCTCTGAGAATTGTGTGGGGAACTCATAGGTAACACCGTCCTAATCCGCGGTATGTGGGCCAGTGGTCGACGACGTCGCCGCCACGAATGATGGTGACAAGCTCTGCGTGTTCGGCACCCTCGCCGGCTTTGGCGTGGCGGAAGCGCACGGCGTCGCCAAGCTCGTAATCTTTGGCACTGCGCCCTTTGAGTGGAGTTTGTACCTCGCCGGCGCCCTCGGTGCCCAGGTAGCGCAATCCGGCCGGTGGTTGTGGCAGCCGATTCGGGTTGGCCGGCCCCGATGCGATGCGCCCACCACCAGCCACAGTGATGATATTTTTCGCCGGTTTGCGCACCACCGGAACCGCAAACCACAGGGCCGGGGCGGCCGGAGAATCGCGTAGACAGTCGTAATCGTCAAATAAGGTCGGCATGACAATGCCCGAACCTGCCCCGGCTTCCGTTACCGCATCTTCTGCACAGGTTGATTCCAGCGAACCCGTGCCGCCGCCATTGACAAATTCCAGCTGACCACCAGCGCTTACTGCTTTCACTACCCGCGCGCGTCGTCGTGCCAGGGCGCGGCGGGCTCGGCGCTTCATAATCTTGACCGGCCACGATGAATCCGGCACACCGGCGATGTGGCCTTCGTACATCATGATGCCGACGAGTTCGGTGTTCGGGTGGGCGCGAATCTGCTTGGCGACGCGCGCTGCCTGCTTCGGTCGGTAGATCGGTGAGCGCCGCGTGCCAATGTGAATACCGGGCAATGGCTTGTACGAGGCATCGACGTCGAGGCAGACCCGAAAGGGCAGGGTGCCGGTGAAGCGTGCAGGCAAGAAATCGAGGTGCTCTAGGCAATCCACCATGATGGTGATCGCGCGACGCAAAGATTCGTCGGCACCTAAAGCAGCGAATGCCGCACGGTCGGTGCTGGGATAGGCGACCAGGATGTCGTCGCTGATGCCGTCGCGGACCAGGTCGATGGCCTCGGCGAGGCTATAGGCGAGGATGCCGGAAAACCCTGGTTTGTCTAGCACGTAGCGCATGAGTTCCGGGATGCGGATGGATTTCGAAGCCAAGCGGATTGGTGTGCCATGAGCGCGCGAGACCATGTCGGCGGCGTTGGTGTCTACTTGGTCGAGGTCACAAATCAGGCCCGGAGGTTTCATGACTAAACATTATCAGGTGAAAGGGTGCGTCGAGCGGATTGGAATAAAGCTATGATGCATGCTGTTGTAGTTGTCATGGCAACTTTATTTAGTCCTTTGGAACTTGGTCGTTACACCCTGAAAAACCGCGTGACCATGGCGCCGTTGACCCGTCAGCGGGCAGGCCACAGCGGTGTGCCGAGTGAACTGCACAAGAAGTACTATTCCCAGCGAGCCAGCGCCGGTCTCGTGGTCACGGAGGGGACTTTCCCTGCGTGGACGAATCGCGCGTTCCCGGGCCAGGCCGGCATCGTCGATGATGAGCAGGCAGCCGGTTGGCGCGAAGTGGCCAATGAGGTGCACGCAGCTGACGGCGTTTTGTTCATGCAGATCATGCACGGTGGACGCACGAGCCATCCGGATCTTATCGACAGCGCCCAGCCAGAAGCTCCAAGTGCGCTGGATTGGGGCGGTGACGTCCGTGGTTTTTCCGGCAAGATGGACGCACCGATCCCACGTGCGTTGGAGGCTGAAGAACTCCCACGCATCGTCGAAGAATTCCGTGCCGCTGCGCGCCGGGCTATCGACGCGGGCGTTGACGGTGTCGAGATCCACAATGCCAACGGATACCTGTTGCACGAGTTCATGGCTCCGAATGCCAACCAGCGTGACGACGAATTTGGTGGCAGCCCAGAAAACCGGTGGCGCCTGCCAGAGATGGTTATCCGTGCCGTGGTTGATGAAATTGGTGCCGACCGCGTAGGCGTTCGTTTCTCACCTGCGCACGTGGTGCAGGGAATTGTGGAAGACGACGAGGCTGACATGGTCGCCACGTATGGCGGTCTTTTGGATGCGATCGCTCCATTGAACCTGGCGTATGTGTCCTTTTTGCATGCGGAGCCAGAAGGTGAGCTGATTTCTGCTTTGGCGAACAAGGCCCGCGCCAACGGTGTAACCAAGGTGCTGATGAACGACGGTTTTGGCAGCGTCACCACAAAAGAAGACGCAGAGCGTGAGCTGGAACTGGAGCATGTGGATGCCGTCGTGGTCGGTCGGCAGCTTATTGCGAACCCAGATTTGGTTCGCCGGTGGGAAGAAGGTCTGGAGTTGAATCAGCCAGATGAGTCCACCTTCTACGTCGGCGGTGAGCGCGGCTATATCGACTACAAAACCTACGAGGGCTAATAGCTAGCCGGATAACCGGTAGCCCGCAGCAGGGGTTTGAAGTTGCGGGCCCTGCGGGGACGGGTCGTGCGCTTGCTGCCTGCAGGTCGACAGATGGGGGGTGGGTGGTTCGAAGTTTCGTTATAAAATATTGACTTTCGTCTAGGGGGGGGGATAGCCTGAGCGCAGGCTGGAAATTTCATTGGAACAAACTTAGCGCATTGTGTTGCGTGCCAGTGCGTTTCTGCAGCTTATTGGGCTGTAGAAGGGGTTTGCTCTCAAGGATAACCAGTCCTAGTGTTCTTGGTTTTTTGTTTCGGAAGGTTTCTTTATGAACTTCAACAAGCGTGTTTTTGCCGCTGCCGCGTTGTCTGTATCTCTCGTTGTTCCTACTGTCGCACCGGTTGCACAGGCTGCTGAGCACCTGGGATGTGAGCAGGCATTCCAGACGAAGCTGGATTTTGATGGTACTGCTTCGATCGTTGTTGCACAGCACTTGCGTAAAAACTGTGGTTTGTCTGCTGGCCAGATTTCGGAATTGAGTGTTGCTGAGCTGAAGAAGGTCGCTCAAGAACTCAAGGACAAAGATGGCAAACCGCTTTCTGAAGAAAAGATCAATGGCATTAATAAAGCGGAAGTGAGTGGTGCCGCGAAAGATGCCGCCGAGAGAGATGAGAAGGAAGCCGCTAGCCAAAACACTGAGGTTGAAGCCGAGCAGCTTACCGTTGCACCTCAGGTGAATGACATCAAAGCCGGTGACAAAGAGGTCACCGGAACGGTTCGCCTATACCCAAGCGAGAAGAACTACGAGTTTGCTGCTACTTTCCCAGGTGGTGCAGTTGAAAAGATCGCCGTAGAGGCACCGGCTGAGGATGCCACGGTCGACTTCAAGATCGCAGTGCCAAAAGGTGTTGAGCTGAAGGCTGGCGACGAAGTCTTCGTTACTCCTGTACCGAACACGGTCAACCCACAAACCGGTGAGGGAACTGGGCAGAACATTGTTGTGAAGCCAGCTGACGTAGCTGACAACGGCCAAGGTAACAACGACGACGAAGACAAGAAGAAACCAGGTAACGATCTGTCTTCCAAGGGCAGCTCGGATGCTGGCAAAGCGATTGCCGCTTTTGCTGGTTTGGGTGGCTTGGCTGCGTTGGTAGCTGGCGTCGCGCATTTGGTAAACCAGAACTTGGGTGGCGTCCCATTCTTGCAGCCAATCCGTGAATTCTTGGCGCAGTTCAACATACACATCTAAGAATCAGCGCAGTAGCGTAAGCCAAAGGCGGTCACTGCCGTTTGTCAGCGACCGTGTAATTCGACCGGGGCACCTCGATTTGTGAGGGCCCCGGTTTTGTCTATTACCCCGTTTTGTTGCCAGCAGGTTCCGTGTTGGCTTCCTATAAAAGGACAGGATTGCCAGAATATTTTTATATAGAAAACTACAGCTAGATAGGTGTTTTTGACAACCAAATAAACTGCGCACTAAGTTTCTGCAATCGATCATTCAAGTGCTTGGATGAAATAACCGGCTGGCAGAATCCTAGGAATGTAAGCGCCCAGGCGAATACCTACGGCATCTGTTCACGAATGATCAGCCCAATTCCGTTGTATTGCCTTGAAAGGTGCCAATCATGATCAATAAACGTGCCGTAGCTGCTGCCGTTTTGTCTCTGTCTATCGTCATTCCCGGTGCTAGCTCGGTAGCGCAAGCGACAACAGCGCCGAAACACCTCGGTTGCGACAAGACAGTGGCTGAAGACGCTGGCTTTCGGGGAACCTCTTCGATTGTCGTCGCCAAGCATTTGAAAGTTTCGTGTGGGTTAGCGGTCGCTGAGATTTCTCAATTGTCGGATTCCGAACTCACTCAAGTTATTGAAGAACTAGGTATCTCCAAGGAAGGATTCAACCCGGCTTTAGTGCGAGCCGCAGCCAGGACCATTGACCAAAACACTGATAAGTCAGGAAACGGTGGAGGAGCTGGCGACCATGATCGTGACAACCAGACCGGTGTGAGCGTAGACCGCATCAAAGCTGGAGCCCGGACCGTGACCGGTACGGTGTATCTCCAAGCAGATCAGGACGAGCAGAAAGTTAGCGCAGCGCTTCCAGGTCGTAACTTTGTCACGGTTACTGCGAAGAAGAAAAACCCGGGAAAGGCGGAAACTGTGAAATTCGAAATCCCGGTTCCGGAAGGTCTACAGCTACGGGAGCATCATCAGGTGTTTGTGTACACGGGGGAGGGAGCGCCGACACCACAGCGCATTCGTAACGGTGGTGCTATGTTGCTGGTTGAAGCGGAAGGCTCAGGTGGCGAGGAAGGTAGCGCGGATAGCGCAGATAATGGTGCACAAGCGCAGCAGACGCAGATTCTTGTCGACGATATCGTCGTTGGAGCTCAGGCAATAACCGGGAAAGTGAAACTGCCCGAGGGTGTTTCGGAGCAGAAGATTGCAGCCTTTTTCCCACGCTCGCTATTCGGTGAAGTTATTGTCAGTAAGTCTGAGGCAGATGCAGCAGGAGTAGTGGCCTTCGAAATTGCCGTGCCGGAATCATTGAATTTACGGGTAGGAGATCAGGTCAAGATTGGCCCAGTTGGAAGCCCTGCAGAGATTCAGTCGGTCACAGTGAAGTCTGCTTCCTAGTAACCACGGCGGGTAGTTGCTGACGTTAGGGCCGTGTACATGGAATTTCGTGTGACGAGCGTTATCACAAAAGTCATGTACTTGGCCTAATGCAGCTTTTAAGCTGAATATTTGACCATTGTGCTTGACCGCAAACAAGGATTGTGGCTTACTTTGTTTTAGGATTGAATGGTACGTAAATGAATCCTAATTCAATGTGCTACTGCTTGGGGTTCGCTAGCGGTGTAATAAAAATTATTTGTTTTAGGCGTCGGGATCGTTCATCTCAATTTCTACTGGTCTGTCCTGAAAGGTTTCTCGAATGCTTAATAAGCGTGTGGTTGCGGCTGCTATTGTCTCCGCCTCCCTCATTGCTCCTGTTGTATCCCCGGCTGCCCATGCGCAGAACGGCACGATGCAAGCAGGGGAATCTCAACAGTCGCAGCTGTTTGTTCTGCAAATCGACCCTGTGAAAGAGGGGGCGACGAAGATTACTGGCCGAGTTGGGCTGCAGGCGCCTGAGGAAACGGTGACAATTAGCGCGCTGCTTATGCGGCAAGTGCATTTGCTTAGCACCTCGGTATCAAAGAGTAGTTCTGATGTGCCTGAACTTGTTGAGTTTGTGATCATGATCCCGAGTACGCATTTGCCGATGGCTGGTGATCAAATCCGAATTGGTCCTGAGGGTGAGCCAACAAAGCAGCAGGTGATTACCGTTTTAGCATCGGATTCAGCCGAGCAGCAAACACCTGCGCCGCAGCCTCTGCCTATGCCGAACCCGGCACCGAATACGCCAGCTCCAGGCGAGGGCAACTCAAAGCCAGAGGCCGACCAAAAACCGGACAATGGCCAGCAGGATTCGAAACCAGAATCAGGGCAGAAACCTGAAGATGACCAGCCGAAGCCGGAAGACGAAAAGCCTAAGCCAGAAGGTGGTCAGCAGGAATCTAAGCCAGAAGGTGAGCAAAAGCCAGAAGGCGAAAATCCTGGCGCAGGCAAGAAACCAGAAGCTCCAAAGGATCCAGAAAATACCCCGAAGGATCCAAAATTACCCGGTGATAATGAAAAGAAGCCTGAGATCGATAAAGATATGCTGCAAGGCAGCTCCACAGTCGGCGACCTTTTCAAAATCCTGGCAGCTCTCGGTGGTGTGGCCGGACTAATCTCTGGCGTCGTTAAGCTTTTGACCCTGGGGTCGGGCAGTGCGAACTTCCTGCAGCCGATTCGTGACTTCTTCGCGAAGTTTAACATTAAGTTCTAATGAGCTGTCGCGGCGTCACGTGAGTTCGTCGTAAAGCATGTCTTGCAAGGTTCGGATCGGTGAGGCCTAACTGACCGGCGTGTCCTTATTAAGGGCGCGCCGGTTTTGTTATATCAGTGTTATCGCATGTCAAGGGGGCGATTTTCCCAGGATTATCAGGTTGTTTTTTAGGGGTAAAACTGCAGCTAGATCAATGCTTTTGACAAATAAATCTTTTGCTGAGTAGTTTTTTGCAACCGACCGCAGAGACTTTTGGAAGAACTTTCTACCTGGCAAAACCCTAAGAATGACATTTCGACGCCAGTGAAAGAGTTAGCCAAGGATGATGCAGTCCGAACGGTTCATTGTTTTCCTGAAAGGTAACCCCCGCATGCTTAATAAACGTGTGCTTGCCAGTGCAGTTTTGTCGGTTTCGATCGCAGCTCCCTTGGTGACTCCTACTGCTCAGGCTGCTGACACGCATCTGGGGTGTGCGCAGCTCCAAAGAGACAGCGATTTCGATACTCGCAATATTGAGGGTCACTTGGATGAGCACTTGCGTCGCGCCTGCAAACTCAGCACTGAACAAGTCAAGGCACTTTCGCTTGATGATCTCAATAAAGTCGCTGAAGAACTCGGCTACGTGAATCAAGCAATCAATATCGGTTTGCTGCATGCATATGCCTCGGCAGGCGAGCCCGCGCAAGCCAGTGACGATCGTGCTGCAGGAGACTCTGCGAGGACGAGTCTTGACAACATCTACGTGCACCCCGTGAAAGCTGGTGACACCGCGGTCACAGGACAAGCGTGGTTGCACACCCCTGGGCAAACCCGCACTGTTTCTGCCTTTTTCGAGGCCCAGGCGACGTCAGGGCAGACGACGGTTACGAACAAACATACGGACCGGCCAGAGATCATTGATTTCACTATCCAGATCCCTGGGCCATATGTGCCGAAAGCGGGAGATGTGATCATCGTAGGATTTGAAGGTGATACATCGTCGCAAAAACACGTCACCGTCGATGCAGCGCCTTCATTAGAAGAAGAAACCCCTGCACCAAAGCCTTCTCCAGCCCCGGAAGCACCGGCACCGCACAATCCAGTACCGGAGAAGAAACCAGAAGACAAGCAACCTGAGCAGAAAACCCCAGAGCAAAAGACCCCTGAAAAACCAGGGAACCCCAAGACTCCAACCCCGAAGGTACCTGGAGATACCAAGAACCCAGGGATCGACAAAGACGGCGTACAGGGAAGCTCGAGCGTTGGGGATCTGTTTAAGACGCTGGCCGCAATCGGCGGAGTGATTGGGTTGATCACGGGCGTCGGCAAGATTCTGTTCCAGGGCACAAACGGGCTGGACTTCCTGCAGCCGCTTCGTGGATTCCTCTCCCAATTCAATATTCGATTCTAATTTCACCTCTATTTTCCAGAAAGGAAAACCTCATGATCACAGCACGCATGGTGGCAGCCGGAGTCTTGGCCGCCGCGATCGTCATTCCAACTATCGCACCTGTCGCACAAGCTCAGGATTCGACAGCTACCGCAACCACTGACAACACGACTATGACGAACGCACAGTCTGAAGTTGTGGTAAACCCTATCAACGTTGGTGATAAGACAATTTCTGGCAAGCTCCTTTTGCGCAAAGGGGAATCGAGCCGCAACGTGGCTATTCGTTTTGATCGACGTAACCACCAGGAGACGGTCACCGTCGCACGTGAGGCAGCGCTGGGCGACGATCTTGTCGCTTTCGAATACCCAATTCCAACCTTGTTTAATTTGAAAGATGGTGAGCCAATCACCGTCGGTGTGCCTGGGCAGCCGCAGACGTTCAAGCAGGTGTTTGTGGGGGACACCAACGCACCAGATACCCAGGTGCCTGCGCCAGGAAATTCTCCTGGGCAGAAGCCAGATGGAGACAATCAGCCAGGTCAAAAGCCAGGTAATGGCGAGCCGGGAGTTGTGCCGCAACCACCCCAAAACCCTGGCGCGACTCCGAAACCACCACAGCGCCCAGGTGGAGGCAACGGTGGCATGATGCTGGGAAGTTCGGGTTCGTCGAACCTGTTCGGCTAGGTCTGAAGACGGTTGCCAGTGGAATGCTCCGGTTTTGCTCCGAATCTTCGTTAACGAGTGTCGACCCAATTAAGGCCGGAGCTACAACGATCACCGGGTGAATTGGTCTACGCAACCCCGGTGAAACAGTCAAAATTACCGCGTTATTGATGAACCAGGTTCATATAGAAACCACGACTGAGTCAAAAAGTACCTCTGAGGTTCCTGAACTCGTAGAGTTTTGATTAAGGCTCCTAATTTCCGTGTTTTAAAGGACGGTGACAAGGTAAAGATTGGGCCCGAGGGTGAGCCGTCACGTCAAGTTGTGGCGACCGTGCAGCCAGCTAGTACTCAAAGAGATGGAAATCCCGCATCGGTACCATCGCTCAGTTCAACAGCAAATTTTAACTGCTAGCGCGAGAGAGGATTTGCAGCTTTTCTCGTGCCATATAGCGTTGCCTAACGAACCGGGGAGCCTGCTACGGACTCACCGGATTTTTCGTGTGTCAGCACCCCCGCATGTTAATCATATGAAAATCCAATGATTAACAGGTTATTTTTATATAGAAAACTACAGCTAAATGCATGTTTTTGACAATAAGCTCGGCATGTGAGTATTTTTCTTGAACCGAGTGCACAGCCTTGTGGAAAGCGTCGTAAGCTGGCAAAACTCTGGGAATGAAGTCTCCAGGAGCATACGGGAGATCTAACGAATCCCGGGGCGATGCTCGAGGTAATCGCAGTTCTCGGTGGCGCAGCCCGGCTGGTGGCAGACGTCGTCAAGCTTATTAGCTAGGGGATAGCTGCAGCGGGGTTCTTACAGGTGTTGTGTGTCTTCCTCGATCAGTTCAATATCAAGTTCTAAATTTTGTCCGTAATTTCCCGAAAGGAATAGCTCATGCTTAACAAACGTGCATTTGCGGCAGCAGTAATCTCGCTGTCTCTTGCAATTCCAACGGTGGCTTCGCAAGCCACTGGAGCGCAGGCTCAACCTGCTGCGGTCGCGCAAAAGCAGGTCAATGATGCTGCTAATCAGGTGGTCGTGAACCCGGTCAAAGTTGGGGACACCGCGATCACCGGCAAGGTCTTACTTGAGGCTGGACGTAAGTCGCAAACTGTCGCGATCCTATTCGACGCGCGTGCCCATCAACAGACCGCCGTAGCATCGCGCGACGAAAGTTCTGGGGATGATTTGGTCTCCTTTGAGTCCCCGATTCCTTCTCTCTATAGTCTACAGCCGGGTGAAACCATCACGGTAGGGATTGCTGGTAAACCGGACACATTCAAGAAAGTGGTGGTCGAAGCGGCTAAAACGCCAGGAGAGGAGCTTAAACCAGGCGGGGACAACAATCCCGGCCAAAATCCTGGCGCGACTCCGAAACCACCACAGCGCCCAGGTGCGGGTAATGGTGGGATGATGCTGGGAAGCTCGGGTTCGTCGAACCTGTTCGGCTAAAACTGGCCAATCTTGACCGTATAGCCCGGTGCAACCTGTAATACAAGGCTGACATTTTGGGACAACTCTCCGTGCCGGAGCAAGTCACCGCCACATGCTGCCGGCCACCTGGAGCTGTCGAAAGAATCGGTCATGGCCGAAGACCTGGACTTGAGTATCGGCCAGAGTGGGACTGTGAATCCAGAAACCACCACCGAGCCTGCACTCCGACCAGGGCGGCGTGAAAGAAGGCGTCACCAGCCTGGCTGGCGCAGAAACCATCACAGCGGTGAAAGAAGACAAGATTCTGCCGATGCTGCTGGCTTTCGCTGAGCCGCCATCACCACTGGCAATCGACGGTGTTGAGCAGCTGAAGAAGTTTTTGTCTGAAAAACTAACCCAACGCTAGCCGCGTACCTGGTCGGCGGCCTGGGCGGCAGTGATCAGCCCCAGTGGCACCCGCACCATTTCATCGGCACCCACATTGTAAGAGCGTGAGACAAGCCCCGAAATCAGGAAGCCGCCGTCTGGTTGCGGTATGAGCCACGGATCGGCCACCGCGACTTCCGTCAGGGTAAATCGTGCGGTGGTGATCACGGTGCCTTTGTATTTGCGCACACCATCGCCGTTTTCTGCGGCCGCATCTCGGGTGAATGTCACGCGGTTTGCATCGGTCTTGGTTGCTCCATTCTTGGCGTTTACCCCGCCCTTGGTGATCTCTGCGAAACGGAAGGCAAGGTCGGCATCGAGAAGAAGATCAGGCTGGGGTGGTGCAGGGGTGTTTGGGCCAGGTTCGGGCGAGTAATTCAAGGGAATATAAAATTCCTCGGCCGCATTGATGGATCCTGCGCCAGGGTAAACATACACGCCCCAATTATCACCAGGCGTGGTTTCGGGGGGATCCACCACGATGCGGGCGGTAAACGAACCGTCAGCATTCATTCGCTGCTCCTGCCGCGCGATAGAGCGGCGCATGTCAACGGCTCCGGCGGGAATACTGTCCAGAGTGCCTTCTGGCATGACCCACGCCATGCGATCGTGCGGGTGGGTACGGGCGGAAGAATCTGCGCCCTCGCTGGGCTTCCAGTGTGAGGGGAACGCTCCGTATAAGGCGTAGAGGCCATTGGGTACGCCCGGTGGGACAGGGAGGGGGAAGCCGCCTTGGTTAGCTTCGGGGGAGAATCCGGTGCCATGCACCAGTAGCACGTCGCCGCGGTGGACGGTCGCGCCTTCGACGGGGGTACCGTCTTCGAAAGTTACGGATACCTGTGGGTTTTCAGTAACTTTCGGGAAAATAGGTAGGTCGTCCGGAATCACTGGGGTGGCGGCGTGGGCGCGAGGGGTGATCTCGGGAGTGCCGGGAGCGAGCGTGCTAGCTGCAAGGGCGAGCGTGAGCACGCCAGCCGAAAGCGACGCGGTGCGGCGGGAGAAACCACGGCTGCGTAGGCGGGGTGTGTGGAATAGCAGGCGAGAGTTCATAGTACCCAAGGTAATTCATTATCAGGTTCGCCAACCTTTATTTGGTTATGCTGTATATCACTTGGGGAAATTGTGTTCGCGATAAGCAAAGGCGTGCAGTACGGAAAGGAGTTAATGGAGTGCTCGTAAACGTCGCGTGGGTTTTAGAAAACGGACAAGCTGTTTTGAAGACAGCCTATTCAGTCCGGGGTGAAGGGGTGATGGAAGTTCGGGATTGGTAAACTAGCTAAACCCACTAACCCGTTTAATCGCGACGAGTTTTTCTCTAAAGTTAGGAAGCAGGCATGACACCATCGATTTATGGCATCAATGCTGAAGATGCAGCCGATGACGTCGATGGCGCGTTAAGAAGATTGTGGGAAGAGTTCTTGACCGATTACCTACAAGAATTTCAGACGCCAGATGCGATTGACACTAACAGCGGCGGAGAATTCGACCTATCGTTTGAATATGCCATTGACGCGCTTATTGCCGAAGACGTCATAATCAGCGAACAGTGGCTTGACGTGCTCGAAGTAGCGATTTATCTAGACCCCTGGGATCGTGAACAGTTTGCCGAATATGCCAAGCGCGTGCGCGCACACCATGATAAGGCAAGCGCTTAACCCGAAAGATTCACCACTATGCCGGCCCATTATCGCGCCGGGTGGGAAAAGCGAGTTCAGAGTGCTCACGAATTTGGCGTTGAAGTCTCAATATTCCGTGGCAGCAGCTCTGCGGAGACCCAAGGGCATGTCGAGACACTCAAGGAGGCATTCGAGAGGCTACAAGCACAGGTATTAGCTCTCCGCATTCGTGGAGAAGAGACATGCTTGACGTGTTCTACTGCCAGCAACTTGGCATTACCCCGCGTGCGCGGAGAAGCGAATGATGGCCGGTGTGTTACACGGCTTTCAACTCTTTGTATAGGCGCGGTATGTTTCTTAGGCCATAGCCTACTGCCATAGCGAAAGCTGCGTAGAGTATGAGGGTGAGTTCAATAGGCGCAGGCAGGGCATTACTGAAGATAAGCGCTACACCGAGTGTGATGGTGATTATTTTTTCCATGATGGGTGCTTTCTGCTGAAGGGGGGGGCGAATTCTTTGCCATCTGGTTTGGCCGGGGATTCTTTTATTGATTATTCTTTAGAATAAGCTCCACGGATGCGGAGAAGAGCTGCTGTGAACCGCTATTACGCCTGGAATTGCCTTCGAATGCAGGGAAAGAGTAATCGGTCCGGGTTTCCGAATTAAGCGTTTGTCTTTGCGTGATAGGCACGCACGCGCTTGGCGTATTCGGCGAATGCTGCTTTCTGTCTATCATCCAGGTAGACCACTGCCTCTAACACTGAAAGCCATCGTTCACTGATGATGATATTTTCATCGATAAGCCCCAAGATTGCGTATTCAAGAGCCAGATCAAATTCGCCCGCGTAAGCAAGAGTATTGTACTCAAGGTCATCAGGGTTAGAGTATTCTTTCAGATAATCTGTAAGGAACTTCTCCCACAGCTGCATCATTTCATCGTTCATATCAGCTAGGGCGTCTTCTACTTCGATTCCGTATATCGAAAGTGACATTGCTGCTCCTAAACATCAGTGAAAAGATGATCATATTTCTCAATTGCAGGTGATCCACTAATTTACCACCTTTCTTAAGAAAACTTCTTCTCCCTGATAGAGAAACGGTTTTTAGGGCTGCAGTATTTCCAGACGCATTCTAGACCGCTTCTATGAGGACGACCCCATCAAGATTCTTTCTTCCATGTCGCATTCCTCAATTATCGATACGATATTTTTCTCGCTGCTCGATAGTTCTATGCACGGCATTAACAACCTCCTGTGGTTCCCATGACTCCGGAAAACGGTTTTATTACTCTTTTCCGATCTGTAGAGATGTTTCCGAATATCGCGGAGCTCATGGGCTGACGCACCAGTATTACCTTCTTTTTGCCAAGCGTTCCCGGCGGGTGTTGTTGGCAGCCGAGCAGGAGGTGTCCAGCAGATTCTGTAGCCACTAACTGGAGCGGCTAGGGATCACAAAACCCGTGTGATTCACTTTGAGCGATCGCTTCGGCGTTTTCAAACTTTTAACGCTAAGGAACCTCACCGGTTCTTCTGAATCGGTTGCTTCGCGCCGTTGAAAAATGATGAGTTCTCACCACTGACTACGCTGCTGATTACAAGCATCTCGCGACTCGCCAGCATCGTGCAAAAGAGCATGCTGCGGGCGAAGGAATACGAGCATGGATTGTTTTATCTCGGCTAACTGTACTTTTTAGTATCTTACGCGCTGGCTGGTAGACGAGCTGGTTAGTCACCCCGCGTAGCTTTTTGTAAGCCTTACCCGAAGAATTCCTCCGCATGCGCGGAGAACCCCCGCACAATCAGCCGTTACTCGAGCACCGTCACTAGACTGGAAGGCATGCAACGCTGGGTCATTCACATCGATATGGACGCGTTTTTCGCTTCCGTCGAACAGCTGACCCGCCCCACTCTGCGCGGCCGCCCCGTCATCGTCGGCGGTATGAACGGCAGGGGAGTTGTCGCCGGGGCTTCCTATGAAGCCCGCAAATTCGGGGTGTCGTCCGCGATGCCCACCTACCGGGCGTTGCAGCTCATCGGCTTTGGCGCGGTACAAATCCAACCGCGCAAGGCCGTGTATTCCGCGGCCAGCAAGCGCGTATTCGCGCTGATCCGCAAGCGAGTTGATCTCGTCGAACAACTCTCCATCGACGAAGCTTTCATGGAACCCGCCGAACTCGTCGGCGCCACCGCGGAAGAGGTCAAAAACTGGGCGGATAACCTGCGCGCAGAGATCAAAGAGATCACCGGTTTGCCGTCGTCGATCGGGGCAGGCTCTGGAAAACAATTCGCGAAAATTGGCTCCGGCCAGGCGAAACCCGATGGGTCAAAGATCATTCCTGTCGACGAAGAACTCGATTTTCTGCACCCGCTGCCCGTCGGCAAGCTCTGGGGTGTCGGGCCAGTCACTGCGTCGAAGTTGCAGTCCATTGGCGTGACGACGATCGGCGACCTGGCAAACATGAGCGAGCGGGAGGTAAAAATCTCGTTGGGCAGCACCGTCGGCATGGACTTGTGGCACCTGGCGCGCGGTATCGACGAGCGCCCGGTCGCGCCCCGAGCGGAGGCGAAATCGCATTCGGCGGAGCAGACCTTCGCCAAAGATCTCACCACTGCCGCGCAGGTGGACGAAGCCGTAGGGAGGGCCGCAGAATCCGCGCACAAACGCTTGCTTGCCGACGGACGCGGCGCACGCACCGTCACAGTAAAGCTGAAGATGGCGGATTTTCGTACCGAAACTCGCTCTGCCACGCTGCCGTACGCTACTGACGATGCCGAAACGCTGCGCGCGGTCGCGGGAACCGTGGTGCGCTACCCAGCAGAAACCGGTCCGGTACGGCTGGTTGGTGTGGGCTATTCCGGGCTCGAAACCGCCCGACAAGACGTATTGTTTCCAGAGCTCGATCGTGCCGCGCAGCGACGCGTGACGGCAAGCTCCAGCGATGGTGCGAGCATGGAAGAACCCACCATGGTTACTGGAATTCCTGGCGCGGATATCGTCGTCAGCGAAACTGCGGGAGAAGACATCGCAGAACAACCCGGCGCCCCCGAACTGCCTGGCAGCCACTGGCGCGCCACCCAAGACGTATTTCATCCCGACTTCGGTCACGGCTGGATTCAGGGCAGCGGGCATGGGGTGGTCTCTGTGCGCTTTGAAACTCGCGCGACCGGCCCAGGCAAGACGCGCACCTTTCGCACGGATGATCCGCAGTTGGTTCCCGCCGATCCGCTGGACTCGCTGGCCTGGGAAGACTGGTTAGTCGATAATGCTTAATCGACGTCGCTACAGCTTAGTCGAAAAGCTGGAAAACCGTTTCTACTGCGGTCCCGGTGGCCAGTGCGCTAATCAGCGCCAACCGTGCTTGCCCAGGATGCACCGTGCGGGCAGAGACCGCGCCGTGTTCTGCCAGGGTAGCGCCGCCGCCACCGCCGCCGTAGGCCAGCGCGACTGCTCCTTGCGGGACGCGCGTAGCGACGACCACAGGGACGCCACGCTCCAGAGCACGCACGACGGCGGGCCCAAGATCTGCCGACATATTGCCTGAACCTAAAGCCTCGATGACGAGCCCGTCGGCGTGGTGCTCGACGGCATAATCCACGAGTTCTGCGGTGGCGCCGGGATAGCCAGCGATGATCGGCACGAAATAGCCGTCCAGCTTCGGTAACTGCACCGGTGCCGGAAACTTCGCAGAGTAAGCGTTCGTACAGTCGGCGTCGTGAGCATGAGAGGCGAAGGCCGCGAGTTCCGCAGTGTGCCGCTTGTGCACGCTATGCCCGGGGAGGTTCTTGCCGGCGAAGTGCACCTCGACGGCGGTTGCGGCCGACGAGCCAGCATCTGCCCTGGCGTCGGCTAATTCCACCGCGCGATTAATCGCTCCCGCGAGGTTGCGCGGCCCGTCCGTAGCTGGGTGATCAAACGCACGCTGCGCACCGGTAAAGACCACCGGGGCGCCGCGCACCAGCAGGGCAGTCGCGAACGCAGATTCCTCCATGGAATCCGTGCCATGCGTGACGACGACCGCCGCAATGCTGGGATCCGCGGCTTGTTCAGCGATTGCGGCAAGCAGTGTGTCCAACTCGGCGAGCCCGATCGACGACGAGTCGAGCTGCAACGTGTCGAGGATGCGGAAGCGCACATCGTCGTCAAGCGCATCGTCGTCAAGCGCGGGCACGGCGGCGTCAACAAGCTGGTGGCCGCTGACTGTGGGCACGAGGGCGCCGGTGTCGTCGGCAGTGCACGCGATGGTGCCTCCGGTGCAGATGATAGCGATGTGGCGAGTCATGAATTCAAGTATAAAAGGCAGGCAGGTAAGATTTCTTCGAGCGCTACGACTTCGAACCAGAAACCTGTGGGTTCGAGGGCTATGACCCCAATGTCTATTTTGGAGGATTGACCGTGAAATTCACGAAAACGAGCATCACCGCCGCAACCGTCGGCCTGGCGTTGACCCTGGCTGCATGTTCCGATGATGCAGACAACGCTGATAATGCTGCCGAAACCACCAGCAGCGCCGCCAGCAGCGCCCCGGCTGAAAGCGAAGCTGTTGGCGTGCCGACGAAAGAAGAACTGAACGAGGTTTTGCGGCGTGCCGCCGATTCCAGCCTGCCGCAAGAAGAGCGCGTGAACACCGTCGAAGGCGGCGAAGAGTTCCCAGAACTGTTCGACACGATGGCTGCCGCGCAGGAAGAATCTGGCGCGGAGTTCAACGTCGTGGATCCGGTGATCCCGGGTTACGTTACTAACTCTGCTTTGGCAACCGTGGCTTTCACGACGCCAGACGGTGATGTGCAGTCAGCCGATGAAGTCGAGTTCATCTACCAGGATGGCCACTGGAAGCTCTCGCGTGACTGGGCTTGTGTGCTGATCACCAACACCGTCGAACCAGAGCAGGTTCCAGCGACATGTTCGGAAGGTGACGTCGAGGTTCCGCCGAATGAAGCAGAGGTCATCGAAGAAGGCCACCACGAAGGGCACGAAGGCCACGATGCTCCGCCTGCAGAAGCACAGTAAATACGTGCAGTAAATAGGCGCACGACAAAGCCGCCCGGTTCCAGTTGCAAAAACGTGGTACCTGGGCGGCTTTTGACGTTGTAGGTTGAACCGCGGCAGCCAACGGAACTAGTTCACGACCGGCGCCATCCAAGACAAGATGTTCGTCTGCAAGAAGACCAGGGTACACAGCCCGATCAGCAGCACGATCGAGTACCCCACGACGGACTTGAAGATCGCGCTCTCTTTGCCTTCCAGGCTCACGGCGGTGGCGGCAATCGCCAGCGACTGTGGCGAGATCATCTTGCCGACGACACCACCGGTGGTGTTGGCAGCCAGCAGCAGATCCGGGTTGAGGCCGATGTTGTTGGCGGCGGTAACCTGCAGGTTCGCGAACAGCGCGTTGGCAGAGGTATCGGAACCGGTGATCGCGGTACCAACCCAACCCAGCACCGGCGCAAGGAATCCATAGACTGCACCCAGCGAGGCCACATAGGTACCCATAGCGACGGTCTGGCCGGAGTAGTTCATGACATAAGCCAGCGCAAGAACCGTCACGATGGTCAGCGCAGTCCAGCGCATCTTGTAGGCAGTGCTGGTCAGCTCACCGAGGACGGCGCTGCTTTTCACGCGGAACTTGCCGTTGTGGTTGAAGATGCCGTAGATGACTGCGACGATGATGCCGGAGATCAGCAGCAGGGTGCCTGGGTTGTTGATGATCTTGAAGCTATAGGAGGTGTCGATGACGCTTCCCGACGCATTGACCAGGCGGTCGGTCAGCAGCGGCCATGCGAACGAGATCTTTGCTTTGTCCAAGAACTCGGGGATGGTCTTGCCCAGGTTCGCCAGACCGAAGATGACCGTGACGATTGCGTATGGCAGCAGGGCCATCCACACACGGGTTTTGGTCAAAACTTCTCCGTCGTCTTCGCGCTCTGGAATGTTCAAGCGCTTGCGCATCGCGGCAACGCCCTTCGGCTGCCAAACGCGCAGGAAGGCGAACGCAGCGCCCAGGGAAACCAGGCAGGCGACGATGTCGGTGAGTTGGTATGCGAAGAAGTTTGATGCCCACCACTGTGCGATGGCGAAAGAACCCCCGATGACGGCTGCTGCCGGGGCAGCTTCGCGCATACCGCGAGTGCCGTCGAGGATGAAGAGCAGAATGAATGGCACGAAGAAGGCAAAAAATGGTGCCTGGTGGCCGACGATTGCAGCGATGTTTTCGGTCTGTTCCAGGCTACGGCCACCGACGTTACCGGCGGTGGTAATCGGGATGGCGACGGCGCCGAAAGCTACCGGCGCGGTATTAGCCAACAGCACGGTGGTTGCGGCCTTGAGCGGTTTGACTCCCAATGCGAGAACCATCGTTGCTGTGATGGCAACTGGTGCGCCGAAACCGGCGAGGGCTTCGAGCAGGCCACCGAAACAGAATGCGATGAGGATGGCCTGGATGCGGATATCGCCGTTGCCCAAGGCATCAAAGGTGCGGCGTAGATCTTCGAATCGGCCAGAAACGACGGTGACCTGGTAGAACCAGATCGCCATCATGATCACCCAAACGATGGGCAAAAGACCGAAGAGGCCACCGCGGAATGCCGAGGAAATTGCGGCGTCGAACGGCATGTTCATGCCGAAGATGGCGATCAACAATGCTGCAAGTAGGGCAGCGGCACCAGAGGTGTGCGCGCGTGCTTTTACGAACAACAGCATGACGAAGAAGGTCAACAGTGGGACGGCGGAAACCAGGGCTGTGAGGCCGAGGCTTTCCCCGATCGCTTCGGTATTAACCATAAATTGGTTCATGGGGGTCTCCGAACTGTGAGTGGGGCAAAGAACAGCCTCATGGCGGTGAGTCTCGTAACGATGCGCTCAGCGCGAGGTTGTCAAAATGCTGCGTGTTGCTAGATCGATTCAGTTAGCCACCAGAAACTGGGGCTTGATCGGTAATGCAAATCACGAAACAGACGTTAACACAGCCGGTTTCACTAAATTGAATTACCTGCAAAACTCGGTTTTTGACACGAACATAATCTGTGTTGCGTCTGATGGTTCGGCAGAGCCTGTGGTCACATAAAATGCCTGCGACCACGGCAGCTGGCGATGTCAACGATGCACACTATGACACAGCACTATGACGCAGCCGTGGCGCGCCTATTGCGCGGTAGTAAACCGCAGGCGCGTCGACGAATCCTGCACCACGCTGGCGTCGCTGCCGTCGGTGCCGTAAACCACGCGGGTGGTGTAATCCAACTCGCCAGCAACCGGCAGTGGCTTGCGCAAATCCACCGTTAGCGATCCATGTGAGCGCGTATTAGAGCTGGTGACATTCAACGTATCGTCGGCAAAGCCTTCCGCACCGGCCAGGCCCTCCAGCGACAGTGCACCCAACGCCGGGCGCTGCTCGATAGAAATGTCCAACTCAACAGTGTCGTCGGCAAGCTCGGTGATTTCGAAAGTCGTGGTTTGCAGCATCGTCGACTCACCGGTGACCCGCGAATCCACCGACCACCGCGCACCCACGCCGACGGCTTCTTCTGGGAAGATCACCGGGGCGGAAACTAATTTCGTGATGGATTGCTCCACGATCGCGCGGGCTTCATCGCCTGCCTGTTGCGGGGCTGCCAACAACAAAGTAGCCAACTGCCCATTGGGTTCGGCCAACCAACCGAAGCCAAAACCATCAGCCGAAGCGATCTGTTCTGCCAACCCGGTATCCGAAATCTGCGGATCGCGCACCCGGAAATCCACGTGCCGCGCGGCATCGGCGCCCGGCGTGGAATCCTCAAAACCTTCCGGAACCAGCACTGACCCGGCGACCGGCAGGGTAGTGGTCACCGAATCGTCAGCACCCGGCCCCTGAGTTGTATCCGCGCCCGCGCCGGTGTCTGGTGCTGCAGTCACCAGCTGCTCATTGCGCACGACGAACTGCTCGAAGCCCTCGGTGACCTCAATATCAACGGCTTGCTCGGCATCCACGTCGTCATAGGCCAAAACGGCACGCTCGCCTTCGCCCGTCGAGGCAACCTCAATGCGGGGAGCGTCGATCGGCAAGCCCACGGCATTTTCGGTTGCTGGTGGCGTACCGCGACGGTCTCCCGCGCTGCCAGCAGCGGAATCGCCGGCGTCGCTAGCGCCATCATCACCACACGCTGCAAGCATCAGCGCAGAAGCTGTCAGCAGGGCAGTCGCGGCAAGGCGCCGGGAATCCGTGCGCCCGGAGGTGGTGCGTCGGGAAGAAAACCGTCGGAAACTAGCAGCAGAATTCACACCAGCTAGTCTAACCAGCGCGGCAATTTCACGTAAAACCCATTTTCGGGAACAATAAAGGCCGTGACTAGGTTAAAAACGTTGCCAACTCGACGACGCGCACCACACCTGCGGCTCATGTTGCTGCTGATCGCAGCCGTCGTCGTGGTTGATCAAGCCAGCAAACTCGTCATCGAAGCCACACTGCAGCCAGGCCAAGCACTGCACATCATTGGTGATTGGTTCCGCTTCCTGCTGGTCTACAACCCGGGTGCGGCATTCTCCTTGGGCGGCGAGTCTTCTACCTGGCTCTTTACGACGTTTCAACTAGTGTTCCTGGTCGGCGTGATCATCGCTGCACCGCGTATTGATGATCGCTTCCAAGCCGTCGCTCTGGCCATGGTCGCCGGCGGGGCGGGCGGTAACCTCGTCGACCGCTTGGTGCGCGAGCCCGGGTTTTGGTTCGGTCACGTGGTCGATTTCATCTCCGTCGGAGATTTCGCCATCTTCAATATCGCAGATTCATTCATCACCGTCGGCGTGGGCTTATTCCTTATCGCCGTGTTGACCGAAGAACGCCGCGCCGGGGCAACCGCTCGCGCGAGCGACACCGCAGCAACGACAGACACCGCAGCAACAACAGAACATGAGGCCGACGATGAGCGCTAACCGCCGCGAGACCCGCTCGCTGCCCGTCCCCGAAGGCCTCGCTGGCATGCGCGTCGATGCTGCCCTGGCGAAACTATTGGGCTTATCGCGCACCGTCGCCGCCAACCTGAGCGCTGCTGGTGATGTGCTTGTCGACGGCACCAGCGTCGGCAAGTCTGACCGATTGCATGAGGGCGCTTGGCTGGAAGTCACGCTGCCGGAACCGGCGAAACCACTGGTGCCCAAAGAAGAACTCGTCGAGGGCATGGACATCCTGTATTTCGACGATGATCTGATCGCGGTACACAAGCCCGTCGGCGTGGTCGCACACCCAACCGTCGGCTGGGAAGGGCCAACCGTCGTCGGGGGCTTGGCGGCTGCGGGTTTCCGTATCTCAACGTCCGGTCCGCCAGAGCGCAAAGGTATCGTGCAGCGCCTGGATGTTGGCACCTCCGGTGTGATGGTGGTCGCGGCGTCGGAACGCGGATATAGCAGCCTGAAAAATGCGTTCCGCGAGCGCACTGTGTCCAAGACCTATCATGCGTTGGTGCAGGGGCTGCCGGACCCAATCGAAGGTACTGTCGACGGCTCGATCGGCCGCCACCCCAGCGCCGGGTGGAAATTTGCGGTCACCGACGACGGCAAACGCGCCATCACCCATTACCGGCTGCTTGAGGCCTTCCGCGAGGCGAGCCTGCTGGAAATTTCGCTGGAAACCGGCCGCACCCACCAGATTCGCGTGCACATGTCGGCCCTGGGGCATCCGTGTTGCGGTGATCCGATGTATGGTTCTGATCCCAATCTGGCGCAGCGGCTCGGCCTGCAGCGGCAGTGGCTGCACGCTGTCAAAGTTGGTTTCCATCACCCCGGCGATGGGCACTGGATGGAAATTGAGGCGCCGTACCCGGATGATCTCGCCGCTGCACTGGGCAAACTCCGGCAATGACCGGGGCGGCAGAAAACGAAAACAGCAACCGTTTCGGCAGGAATTCGGTAGGAATCGCAGGGACAACGCGATGAGCACTCGCAGCATGGGCGCAACACTGGTGATCGGCTCGCTGGTCGCGGCATTGATATGGCTGGCAGGTGGCAGCGACTATGCACGCCCGCGACCGTTTGCTGGCGACCACCTGGGCCCGCACACCGGGCAGACCAGCGCTGAGTACCAGCAGCATGCCGACGAATCCCTGGCTGCCGCGCTGCAGCGCGCACCAACCAGCAGCGCTTATGCCATGCTGAGCTTGACGACGCCACTAGCTGCCGCCGAAGCCGGCGAACTTTTCGCAGATCTGCAGCGGGTGGGAACCATCATTACGCATGATGGGCAGATCTTGGCAACCCCAGAACCGGCGGCCTCGGCCAGTCGTGGTGAAATTTTTCAGACCACGCTCGCAGCTGCGCTCGCAACCGCCCTGACTGACAGTGCGAGGACTGACACCGCGGCGACTGATAGTGCGAGGACTGGCACCACGGCGGTCGGCAGTGCCAGCGCTACCACCGCCGTCGCACCGCACGATCTCCCACAGATCAGCGCCGTGATCGCGTTCGAGAGCCCAGAAAACCTGGCTCTGCTGGCGGACAATCCGGCGATCGCCACCATCGAGGTGTTGCCGGCCGATGCGGTGTGGCGGCAATTCGGAATTAGCCCGCCGGTAGCCGGAGTATAAGCACCACTGGCAATCGAATTCGACTAAACTTCGGGTCTATGAAGAAGCGAGAATCGATTACTTTCACCGTCGCTTTACTCGCGATTTTCGCGGGATGTTTCAGCCTGGTCATAGGCGTGTTCAACGGTTCTTTTGCCTGGCCAGGGTTGCTTGCCGTGCTTGTCGGGGCAGTCGTTGCGTTTTCTGTTCTCCGCGCCCATGCCAACCCAGAAAAGGCCTTAGAACAGCACGCTTGAGAACCAGCCACCGGGCGCTAAACTAACGCCATGGCTAAAAACTCTTCTTTCGTCCACCTGCACAACCACACAGAGTTTTCCATGTTGGACGGTATGGCCAAAGTAGACCTGCTGTCGGAAGAGGTTAATCGCCAAAAAATGCCAGCCGTGGGCATGACGGACCACGGCAATATGTTCGGTGCCGATGCCTTCTATCGCCGGATGACGGCCAATGGCATCAAGCCGATCATCGGCATTGAGGCTTATATGGCTCCGGAATCTCGGTTCAATAAAAACCGCGTGCGTTGGGGAACCCCAGATCAAAAGCGTGACGACGTCTCCGCCTCCGGTGCCTATTTGCACCAGACGATGTTGGCGGAAAACGCCACTGGCCTCAAGAACCTGTTCAAACTCTCGTCGCTGGCTTCTTATGAAGGTCAATTGGGTAAGTGGCCACGCATGGATGCCGAATTGATTGCCGAGCATGCCGACGGCATCATCGCTACCACTGGCTGCCCCTCGGGGGATGTGCAGACCCGCTTGCGCCTGGGGCAATTCAACGAGGCTTTAGAGGCTGCGGCGATGTGGCAAGACATCTACGGCAAGGAAAATTACTTCCTGGAGTTGATGGATCACGGCCTGGACATCGAAAAGCGCACCCGGGATCAGCTGCTCGAGATCGGCAAACGACTGGAACTGCCACCGCTGGTGACCAACGACTGCCACTATGTGCTGCAATCACAGGCCAAAGCCCACGAAGCGATGCTGTGCGTGCAAACCGGCAAGACTTTCCAAGACCCGGATCGCTTCAAATTCGACGGCGATGGCTACTACATCAAATCCGCGCAACAAATGCGCGAAACTTGGGATCACATGGTGCCGGATGGTTGCGATAACACCTTGTGGATCGCCGAGCGCGTTGGTGATTATTCCTCGATGTGGGAAGAACACTCCCATGACCGCATGCCGATTGCCGACGTGCCCGAAGGCTATACGCCGACCACGTGGTTGCATCACGAGGTGATGGAAGGCCTGGCAGAGCGCTTTCCTGGCAAAGACATCCCGCAGGAATACATTGACCGCGCGGAATACGAGATCGACGTCATCGACGGCAAGGGCTACCCGTCGTATTTCTTGATCGTTGCCGAGATCATCAAATATGCCCGCTCGGTGGGAATTTGGGTGGGCCCGGGCCGTGGTTCGGCCGCGGGTGCGCTGGTGGCCTACGCGCTGACCATCACCAATATTGATCCGATTGAACATGGGTTGTTGTTCGAGCGTTTCTTGAACCCAGAACGCCCGTCGGCACCCGATATCGATATCGACTTCGACGATCGCCGTCGTGGAGAGATGATCACCTATGCTGCGCAACGCTGGGGTGAAGACAAAATTGCCCAGGTGATCACCTTCGGCACCGTCAAAACCAAGCAGGCGATCAAGGACGCCGCGAAGGTGCACTTTGGCCAACCCGGTTTTCAGATGGCCGACCGCATCAACGGTGCACTTCCGGCGCCGATTATGGCGAAGGACATTCCGCTTTCGGGGATCATGGACCCGGAGCACGAGCGCTATTCCGAGGCCACCGAGGTGCGCAACCTCATCGAGTCGGACCCGGACGTGAAAAAGATTTATGACACCGCCCGCGGCCTGGAAGGCGTGGTGCGCCAACCGGGCGTACACGCGTGTGCGGTGATTATGGCCTCGGTGCCGCTGATGGAACATATCCCGATGTGGAAGCGCAACGCGGATGGGGCGATCATCACCGGCTGGGATTATCCGGCCTGCGAGGCCATCGGCCTGCTGAAGATGGACTTCCTGGGGCTGCGCAACCTCACGGTGATTGGTGATGCGCTGCGCAATATCCGGCAAAACCGGGGTGAAGAAATCGATCTGGAAACTCTGGCTCCCGATGCCGAGGAAGTCTCGGAGGTCTACCGCCTGCTATCACGCGGTGAAACCCTGGGCGTGTTCCAGCTGGACTCCACCGGCATGCAGGAGCTGCTGAAACGCATGAACCCGACGGGCTTTAAAGACATCGTCGCAGCGCTTGCGCTGTATCGACCAGGCCCGATGGGCGTTAACGCACACTTGGATTATGCAGACCGTAAAAACGGACGCAAACCCATCACCCCGATTCACCCAGAGTTGGCGGAACCACTGGAAGACATCCTGGCCGAAACCTATGGCCTGATTGTCTACCAGGAGCAGATCATGCGTATTTCGCAGAAACTCGCGAATTACACCGCTGGTGAGGCGGATGGTTTCCGTAAAGCCATGGGTAAAAAGAAACCGGAAGTGCTGGCCGAGCAGTACGAGAAGTTCTCGTCCGGCATGGCAGAAAACGGCTATTCCAAAGAAGCCTGCGATACATTGTGGGGCGTTATCGAGCCTTTCGCTTCCTACGCGTTCAACAAATCGCACGCGGCGGGCTATGGTCTGGTCTCGTTCTGGACGGGTTACCTCAAGGCTTATTACACCGCGGAATACATGGCCGCGCTGCTGACCTCAGTGGGTGATAAGAAAGACAAATCCGCGATTTATCTCGCAGACTGCCGCCACCTGGGCATCAACGTCTTGCCACCGGATGTCAATGAATCCGACGTGGAGTTTATGGCCGTCGGCAAGGATATTCGCTACGGCATGGGCGCGGTGCGCAACGTCGGCACGGAAGTGGTCAACTCGATTATCAAAACCCGCCGACAAAAAGGCGCGTATCGTTCATTTGGCGATTATCTGGACAAGATCGAATTGCTGCCGTGTTCCAAACGCATTACCGAAGCTCTGATCAAAGCCGGCGCCTTCGATTCGTTGGGTCATCCCCGCAAAGGCTTGATGCTGATCCAAGAAGATGCCGTCGATTCGGTGCAGTCGACGAAGAAAGCCGCAGATAAGGGACAATTTGATCTCTTCGCCGGGATGGGCGGTGATGACGGCGAAAACAACGCATTCAGCATCACCGTCCCGGATGAGTCCTGGGAGCGCAAACATGAATTAGCACTCGAGCGTGAAATGCTGGGGCTCTACGTTTCCGGCCATCCACTTGATGGCTTCGAGCAAGCGTTGGCCTCATACACCGATACCGCCTTGACGACGGTGGTCTCCGGTGAGTTAAACCCCAAGCAGAACGTCATCATCGGCGGGATTATCTCTAGCGTCGACAGGCGCTTTTCCAAAAAGGATGGCTCGCCGTGGGCGATCGTCACTATCGAAGATCACCACGGTGCGCAGGTTGACGTGTGGGTGTTCAGTAAAGCTTATTCGTTGGTGGCCGAAGACATCGTCGAAGACAATATCGTGTTGTTCAAAGCCCAGATCCAGGTCTGGGGTGATGGTGACCAGAAAGTCATCGGTAATGACATGCGCGTGCCAGAACTAGGACGCGGTGGGGGAGCAGGCCTTCCGCTGCGGCTGCATTTGACGACGCAACAGTGCTCGCTGGAAACCATCGCCGCGCTGAAAGCCGTGCTGCTGGAACATCCCGGCGATACCGAGGTCTACTTGACGCTAAGCCACGGTGAGGCAGAAGAAGTTTTGGTGTTGGGCGATCATCTCGCAGTGGAGCGCTCCAGCAGTTTGATGGGCGATTTGAAAGCTGCGATGGGCCCGGGCATCGTCATGGCGCAGACTTAAGCCGCCGACGCTCCTGGCTCGTCTGTTGCAACCTCGAGCTATGTGCTGGGTACAGGGGTGGTTACAATAAGTGGCTATGACTACCCCGCAGACTGCCACAGCATCCCCGGATAATTTCGAGCCCGTGCGGGCTTCTGATATTCAGCTGGCGCAGTCCCGAATTTCGAGCGTCATCGCCCCCACGCCTTTGCAGTATTGCCCACGGCTGTCACAAGAAACCGGCGCAGAGATCTTCCTCAAACGTGAAGATTTGCAAGATGTTCGTTCCTACAAAATCCGTGGCGCGTATTATTCGATCGCGAAATTGAGCCAAGCCGAGCGCGAAACAGGCATCGTCGCAGCCTCGGCCGGCAACCACGCCCAAGGCGTCGCCTATGCCTGCCGCACCATGGGCATCAAGGGCAAGATTTTCGTGCCGACGAAAACCCCGAAGCAAAAACGCAACCGCATCAAAGTTCACGGTGGCGAGGCCGTCGAGCTGGTGGTCACTGGAGCCAACTTCGACGAAGCAGCAGCCGCGGCCCGGGAAGAAGCCGCCAAGCACGGCTCGACGGTCATCGAGCCTTTCGACGCCCGCGATACCGTTATCGGCCAAGGCACCGTTGCCGCAGAGATCCTCTCGCAGCTCTCGGCGCGCGGGCATAGCCTGGATACCGTCGTCGTCCCGGTCGGTGGCGGCGGCCTCCTGGCGGGAATCACCAGCTATTTTGCCGATATGGCACCGACCGCCGCACTGGTCGGTGCTGAACCACAAGGTGCGGCCTCATTGGAAGCGGCCCTGGCCGCCGGAGAGCCAGTGACCCTGGAGACCGTCGATGCCTTCGTTGATGGTGCAGCAGTCAAGCGCATCGGGGCGAAACCCTTCCAGATCATCGACGCTAATCGTGAGCGCATCCAACACCTGACTGTGTCTGAAGGTGCGGTGTGCACCGCGCAACTAGGCCTGTACCAAGACGAAGGAATCATCGCCGAACCCGCCGGTGCGCTGTCGGTGGCGGCGTTACGCAAAATGGAGATTGCGCCGGGATCAGTGGTGGTCTGCATTATCTCGGGCGGTAACAACGATGTGCTGCGCTATGCCGAGATCATGGAACGCAGCCTGGTGGACCGCGGGCTCAAACACTATTTCTTGGTTAACTTCTTGCAGGAACCCGGCCAGTTAAGACACTTTTTGATGGAAATTCTTGGCCCTGACGACGACATCACCCTGTTCGAATACCTCAAGCGTAATAACCGGGAAACCGGTGCCGCCCTGGTGGGGCTGGAACTTGGTGCCGCGACGGATCTGGAGCCACTGCTCGAGCGTATGGCCGATTCCGCAATTGAGTGCCAGCGTTTGTTGCCGGGCACCTCGGAATACGACTATTTGGTGAAATAGAACTGAGCGAGGAATGAAACATTGCTATCAGCTGCCTGCAGGCGGCGAGTCGTTCCGCGCGGAAATCGAGATTAAACGCTCGCGGTTTATCAGCATCATTGAGCGGGTAGCCAATGATGAGCAAGCCCGCGGATTCATCGACCGCGTCCGTGCTGAGTTTCCTGATGCCCGGCACCATTGTTCCGCCTATATTTATCGCGTCGAACGAGCCAACCCGGTGGAGCGCTCGTCTGACGACGGCGAACCAGGAGGTACCGCTGGCAAGCCCATTTTGGATGTTCTATCTGGTTCCGGGATGCACGATCTGGCGTGTGTGGTGGTGCGCTATTTTGGTGGCATTAAGCTCGGCGCGGGTGGTCTGGTGCATGCGTATTCGCAAGCCGCCAGCGATGCGCTCGAGCAGGTGGATCGTCGGTGGCGCTGTTTGCGCAACTTGTACGAGGTCAGTTTTTCGCATGCTGATGCGCAGAAATATGAAGCCGAGCTGCGCGCGAAAAATATCGCGATCACCGATACGCAGTACGGTGCCGAGGTCACCTACACCTTGGCCATTTCCCCGGATGATTTCGAGCAACTTGAATCGCAGCTTGCGGCGTTGACCGCTGGCACTGCACAGCTGGTGGAAGCTGGGACAGCGTGGGCGGAAAAACGGTAGAATCGACGGACATGAGCATGCAACCTTCTGCGCAAAACCCCATTGAACGACGCAAAGCAGCCGTGCGGAAATATTCCAAAAACGGCGTGATTAGCGTTGGCGCTGGTCTCGGCGGCGGCCTGTTGTTCGCGTTTTTGTTTTCCAGCTCTGGGTTCTGGTTGCTCCTTGGTTTTGTCGTGGCCGTCGTCGGTGGTGTGTACAACTACAGCAAGGTGCGCAAGATCATCAACCACCGCGATAGCTATTAGCAGCGCTGACTATCAAGAACGATTGTGCTGATGAAATCCCACACGAACGCAACCGCGAAAGCGAATGAACCGTCGGCCTCGCCGGTACGTATTGATGCTTGGCTATGGTCGACGCGATTTTTCAAAACGCGTGCTGAGGCCACCAAAGCAGTCAAAGCCGGGCACGTATTGATTGGTGACAAGGTTGCCAAGCCGTCGTCGCCGGTGGTGCCGGGGTTGCGGGTTACCTTGTGGAAAGATGACCGCGAATTTCGCTTAGAGATTAACGCGACGGTGTCTAAGCGAGTGGGGGCGAAGATCGCGGAGCATTGCTATATCGATCATTCTCCGCCGGCGCCGCCGAAGCCGCTGCAACCGACGGTGCCGAAGCGCGATCCCGGTGCCGGACGGCCGACGAAGAAGGACCGCCGTGAGATGGAAAAATTCACCGGAAAGCACCGGAGCTAAACGTCTCGCACACTACAGCTAGCGGCATGCGCTCAGCACAATTCCGTCGGGAAACCGTGTGCGGCCACCAACGGTGCCTGGCACAATAAACGAGAATGTGCATTATTGTGTGTGCCTGCCAAGCCTTGCGTGTGCTCGGCTGCGACATGCAACCAGGCCGAAGCCGCGGGGATGGTGCAATCCGTCAGCGCCAGCAAGGTCTCAGTATTCGGGGCTAAGAAAATCAGGCTGTCGGTGCCCAATAATCGCGCGAGATGATCGTGCATGACGGTCAACAAATGTGGGTGCGCGAGCCACGTCGTGGCGGGAACGGGGCAGGATCGCAGCTGCAGACCCAGTGGGGCATCGTTGCCCAGTAACTGCGCTGCGGGTCTGGTCCAAAACTGGGTGCCCTGCGGGGTATGGGCGGCCCGTAAGACGTTATCGGCGGATAGATCCCAGGCGCGCCGCATCGGCAGATCAAATTCCGCCAGGGCGCGGTGGCTCAGCGTGATGTCGTCGACACGCAATGTGACCGCCGTGGACCGTGACAACGGCAGGTGCGCTAAAGAATCACAGAAGCCATCATCGCTTAATCCACGTTGATCCACCCAGCCGGTCGGGCGCATGACCGGGATGCAGTTCGCAAAAGCAGGTGGGGTGGCTGTGGTTACTGTGGCTACCGCGGGCGCAGTCATCAGGGTCCTTTCGCTGGTTTTTTAGCGTAGTGCCAGGGGGTACAGCCTTGTTGGACTGAGCAAAACCAGCGCAGGTTCCCGGTGCTTCGTGAAGTTAGCCGCGGCGCACCTTAGTGCCGGCGCAGCGCGTGCCGGTACACCTTAGTGCCGGCGCAGCGCGTGCCGCCGCAAACTACGGCGTGACCACGGGCCGCGAGGCCTTTTCCAGCAACACCGCCACCGAATCGAACTGGTAGCCCGCGACGACATCCAGGCCCATCTCGCAGGTGCGGTTCGACGAGACAAAGGCGTCGTAATGCCGGGCATCCAAGCCGGTACGCTCTTCGCGGGTGGCAGATTCCACCAATTCTGGGTGCAACAATCCGCGATCGCCGGCAGTCCCACAGCACATCGCCCCGAACGGAATAGTCGCCCGTCCCGCACGATTGGCGACGGCGACGAGTGCGTCAGTCTGGCTCATATGCTGGGTAGAACAGGCCGGGTGCACTGCGATGGTGCCCATGTCGTGGTGAATTGGCAGGTAGTCGATGACATCATCATGCAGCCACTCGACGATGTCGATGATGCGCAGCTCGTCGTAAAGCTGCTTCGTCTCGGCATCCAGCACCTCGGGCACGCCGGACAACAAGCCGTGAGTGCAGCTGGAGGCATCGATGATGATCGGCAATTCGCCACCTTGCGACCACTCGTGGAATTTCCGCACGATCGCGTGCGCCTGGTGGTTAAAGCCATCCTGGTAGCCTTTCGACGACCACGGTGTGCCGCAACAAAAACCGGTGACATCATCCGGGATCCACAGCGACTGGCCGCTGCGGCGAGCAAGTTCCACCATGGCGCGCGGCAGGTCGACGGATTCGGGATCCGACCCAGCCGGCCGACCGAAAATCCGGTTCACACAGGCCGGGAAATACACCGCGCTGGCTCCGGCGCGTTCGGTAGCTGGCAAACGGTCCGCTGCCTGCGGCAAGGCGCCAGGCACCGACGGCACCAAATCCGGGTTAATCACATTCCGGGCTACGTTGGCAGCCCACCCAGCAGCTTTTTCGCCGACCTTGTTCGCGCTGATGATGCCCGCCCGGGCTAGCTTTTCCACGACATCCCATTTTTCGGCGGTGGTCAAAGCGACCTTTTCCGCGCGCGGGGTGGTCTGCTTGGCGCGCAGGTTCTTCATCACGGCACCGGTATCAATGCTGATGGGGCAGGGGATGGCACACGTACCGTCGGCGGCACACATATCGACCGCGTCGTACTGGTATTCTTCCTGCAGCTGCTGCAACACCGGCGAGCCGGGGGCCTGGCGCGCCATCTCCCGCCGCAGCACGATGCGCTGGCGTGGGGTCACGGTCGCGTGCCGGGAAGGGCAGACTGGTTCGCAGAAACCACATTCCACGCACGGGTTGATCTCTGCTTCCACGCGTGGGAACGATTTGAAGTTGTGCAGGTGGTTGTCCTCGCGTCGGGTCAGTTTCACATCTGGGGCCAACATCGCCGTGGGATCGATGAGCTGTTTGGCCTCCCACATCAGATTCCAGGCGGCATCACCCCATTCTTGGCGCACGAACGGTGCCATGTTGATGCCCGTGCCGTGCTCGGCTTTGAGTGAGCCGTTGTATTTGTCGATCACCAGATCCGCGAGTTCGCGCAGGAATTCGGCGTATTTATCCTTTTCTTTCGGATCATCAAATTCCGGGATGAGGAAGAAGTGCAGGTTACCGAAGGCGGCATGGCCCATGACCATTTCCGGGTAACCGTAGCGTGAGAGTAAATGCAGCAAATCGGCAGCAGCCGCACCGATCTGCGCCGGTGGGAAACACACGTCCTCGGTGATCAACGCTGATCCCTGCGGGCGGTCGGCGCCCAGCAGACCGAATAACCCATTACGGATAGCCCAGGCTCCGCGGATATCCGCATCACTGGTGAGAAATTCCAGTTCGGCGCCCAGCTCGGCGTCGGCAAGCACATCTTTGACGCGATCCATGGCGTCGGCCAGTTCGTCGTCATCGGCGCCACCGACCTCGAGCAGCAGCGCTGCGGATTCGTCGGAAATATCTGCCCATTCGGCTGGCGCCTGCTCGAAGTTTTCTACCGACTTCTTCATCACCGGCGCGACCATGAGCTCGCAGGCCCAGGCGCCGGTCTCCATCAGCGGGGCGACGTAATTCGCAGCCTGGAAAAGGTCGGGCAGCATCACCCAGGACACAGCCTTCTTCTTCGGCAACGCGACGGTATCAAGCTCGCATTCGGTGAAGGCGCCGAAAATACCTTCGGACCCGACTAACAGGCGCATCAGGATGCGTACTGGTTCTTCTTCGTCCAAAAACGCATCCAAGCGTAGACCGTTGGTGTTGCGGATAGAAAATTTCTCCCGCAAGTGTGACACTAACTGCTCGTCGCTGCGGATCTTGTCGCGCAGTTGCAGCAGGCCAGCGTGCAGTTCCGGTTCCTGGGAGCGGAATTTCGCGTCACCGGCGCGTGTGTCGACAATCGTGCCCGAAGGCAGAACGAATTCCGCCTGGCGGATGCTGTGATAGCTATCGTTTTCCAGCCGACAGCGCATGCCACCGGCGTTGTTAGCGAGCACACCACCGATGGTGCACACCGACGTTGATCCGGGGTCCGGCCCCAGCATGAAACCAGCGCGGCCGAGTACCGCCTGGGCATCACCGAGAATCACCCCTGGGCGCGACCACAACACTTTGCCACCGTCGCGGACTTCCATGCCGGTGAAGTGCGTTTTCAGATCGACCAGTAGATCATCGCCCTGGGCCTGGCCGTTCAGTGAGGTGCCAGCAGAACGGAACGTGATATTACGGCCATGGTTGGTGGCATAGCGCATCACGCGCGCCAGTTCCTGTGTGTTGCGGGGTGCGACGATGACCTGCGGGAGCAAGCGGTACGGGCCGCCATCCGAGGCATAGCGGACTACGTCACTAATGCGTGCGTGCACGTTTTCCGTCCCGACGATCGCGCTCATATCGTCGACGAGCTGTTGTTTATCGGCGCGCAGGTGGGAAGTGGGCACGGCATCGTTTTGTGGCGTGGAGTTTTCTGGCCTGCCGTAGCTGCGTGGGTTGGGCGTGAGAAGCTTTTTCATAGTCAATAGCTTATAGGGCGAAGTGGCCGACGCCATATTCTGCTGAATCCGTTAACTGGCGTTAATACGCTTGGTACGACGGCTTGTTTTGGTCGGCGTACTGGTAGTACTCGCGGAAGGTCAGTAGCGATGCGGCTTGTTCGTCGACCAGCACGGTGGCGTGTGGGTGCAATTGCAGGGTGGATGCTGGGCACATCGACGAAAGCGGGCCTTCCACCGCTGCTGCGATGGCCGCGGCCTTGTTTGCACCGGTGGCGACCAGCAGCAGGTGCCCGGCACGCTGGATGGTGGCCAGGCCTTGGGTGAGAACGTGCTTGGGCACCTCGTCCGCGGAATCGAAAAAGCGCGCGTTATCCGCGATGGTTTGCGGTTGTAGGGTTTTGAGTCGCGTCACTGAATTGAGCGAGGATGTCGGTTCGTTAAACCCGATATGGCCGTTGGTGCCGATGCCGAGCAGCTGGATGGCGACCTGTTTGCGGGTGATCAGCTCTTCGTAATCCGCGGCAGCCTGCAGCGGGTCAGCGGTGTTGCCAGCCGGGGAGTAGACATCGGCATCGTCGATATCGACGTGGTCAGTAAACTCGCGGCGAATGGTGCGGGCATAGGACTGTTCGTGGTCTGGGGCGAGGCCGACGTATTCATCGAGCATGAATACTGTGCAACCACGAAAGCTGAGGTCTTCCTGCTTGTGCCTGCGGATTAATTCTTGGTAGGTGGCCAGCGGGGTGGAGCCGGTGGCAAGCCCGAGCACGGCACCTCCGTTGCTGTCTCCGCCTCTGTCGTCGTCTGCACCGCCGGGGTTTTGCGGGGAGCCGTTGTGATCGACGCGCACGTAGCTGGCAATGATATCGGCTGCCTGCTGGGCGACAGCATATGCGGAGGGGCGGATCAGAATTTCCATGGTGTCTCTGGGCAGCCTTTCAAGGAATGTTTATTGTGAGCGGGAGCATTAGCTGACGGTATGCACCGCGTGGATGGAGTTATTCGGGTTAATGCCCACCAAGTCGACGGGGTTTCCAAGGATCTCAGCGCGCTGGTTGAGCACGGCCAATGCGTTCGTGGAGGTAAACGCCACCGCTTCCGACAGGCTATGGCGCCGCGAAAAGCGGAGGAACTGCTCGAACAACGTGGTGGTGCCGCCTGCGATAGCTCCGGGGCTGCCATCGCTGGTGGCCAGACGTGCGACGCCAGCTTCTACCGCTACGTCGAGATCGCCAAGCCGGTAGGCGCCGTCGGCAAGCCCGGCTGCTTCCATCGCATCGGTGATGGCGAATGCGCCCGGGTTGCCACCGTTCATGACCATGTCCACGGTGCCATCGGCGAGATGGACGCCATCGCCAATGAGCTCGAGGTAGATCTGGCCACTGCGTGCTGCCGCGAGGCACGCCGCTGCTGCACCGGGGGCGCGGTGGTGGATCTGCGGCATCGCGTTAAAGAGGTGCGTTGCGGTGACCGTTACCCCCAATTGGCCCGCGTGGTTGATCACAGCCAACGTGGTGTTGTAATCAGCGTTCGAGTGCCCCAATGATGCGATGATGTCGTGTTCCGCGCAGAGCTGCAACAGTTCATCGACGTGTTCAGTCTCGGGTGCGAAGGTAATAGAACGGACCGTGTTGTCAGAAGCATCGATCACGCGGGCAAAAACCTCCGGATCGCCGGGCATGATCTTGCTCGGATCTTGCGCGCCGCATTTACCTGGATTGATAAACGGGCCTTCCATGTGGATGCCCTCGATCAGACCTTCGTCGACAAGCGGGGCCAGACGTGCAGACTGTCGCGCTAATTCGTCGCCCGTGCCAGAAACCAGGCTGGCCAGCATGCGTGTGGTGCCGTGGCTGCGGTGATACAACGCCGCCCGTCGACAATCATCGGTGCTCCCGGTGGGAAAGGCCCCGGCGTTGCCGCCGTGATTGTGCACGTCGACGAAGCCAGGAACCCAAGTGATCCCGCCTTCCCCGGGTAGTGGCTCGACGCAGGTGACCACGCCGTAGCCATCGAGGGTGATGCGTGCGTTGTTCCACACCTGCTGTGCGGTGACGAGTCTGCCTTCGAGATGATGCGGAAGCGTGGGCTTTCCGGCAGAAACAGAAGGGGTCATGGTTCTCCTGTGGAGTGGTTCCTGCAAGGTGTACCTGCGAAATGCTTTGTCGAAATTCTACCCCACCCAGACATAAGACGTATGATGTTTGCAGAAAGTTGTGCACGAACCATACACGCACGTCGTCAGGAGCGCAGAAGACATGCCAGAAAACATCACGCCGTTCCATGGGGTAGTACCGCCGATCGTCACCCCATTTAACGAAGATTTCACCATCGACACCGAGTCCTTGCGTGCGCAGGTTGAGCGCATGATTAAAGCGGGAATCCATGGACTTTTCGCCCTCGGCTCATCCGCCGAGGTCGCGTTTTTGACCAGGGAAAACCGCCAGATAGTGCTCGATACCATCATCGAGCAAAATGCCGGTCGCCTGCCAGTTGCCGCCGGTGTCATCGACATGACCACCCCGCGCTGCCTGGAACACGTCGCCGACGCCCGCGAACGCGGCGTCGATGCCCTGGTTGTCACCGCGCCGTTCTATGTACGCACCCACCCCAACGAAATCGCCGAGCACTTCCGCCAAATCCACGCCGCAGCGCCGGAACTTAAACTTTTCGCCTACAACCTTCCGGTTTCAGTCAACGTCGTGCTGGAAATCCCCATGCTGATCAACCTCGCACAAGAAGGCGTATTGGCTGGCATCAAAGACTCCGGGGGCAAAGACGATTACACCCGCGCGATCGTCGCCGCCCGCAAAGAAGCACAGCTGGACAATTTCGTTATCTTGACCGGCTCGGAAATGACCGTCGACTACGCCTACCTCGGCGGTTGCGATGGCGTGGTCCCAGGCCTGGGCAACGTCGACCCGTACGCGTACGTAGAACTGCACGAGGCATGCACCTCGAAGCAATGGGACCGCGCCGTTGAGATCCAAGAACGCATCAACAAACTCATGACCGTCGCCTTCGTTGGTGACGGCGCACGCATGGGCGGATCTGCAGCAGGTCTCGGCGGATTCAAATCCGCACTGCACCACCTCGGTATTTTCGCTTCGCCACGCATGTCACCCACCCACGTGCCGTTGAACGACGACGAACACTCCCAGGTTGCTGCCATCGTCGACGAGCACAGCCACGGTGCATAACCGTGCCAAGCACACTGTGTTTCGATATCGGTGGCACCAAAATCGCCTACGGCATCGTCCACGACGACGATCCCACCCACGCGGTTGCAAGCGGGACGGTCCCGGCCCAGCCACACGACTCGTTACTGGCCAACCAATTCGACAAAGCCGTAAGCATAGCGCTTGCCGACGCCCAAGCAGCCGGAATAACCCCGGACCGCATTGGGGTCGGCGCGCCGGGCATCGTGCGCGGGCCCAGCGGAACGATTTTGCGCTCTGGCCCCACGGTGCCAGGTTGGCAGGGCACGATCGTCGAAGACATCATCGCCCGGCACACCAATGTTCCCGTCGCCTGTCATAACGACGTTCGCGTATGGGCCTTTGGTGAACACATTTACGGTGCTGGTCGCAAGATGAGTGGGCGCGTGATCTATTTGTCACTGGGCACGGGTGTCGGGGGAGCTATCGTGACTGATGGCGAGCTGGTATCTGGAACGACCGGCTCGGCAGGTGAGTTTTCTGAGCTGTTGGTGGCCGACCTGCGTGGATTGGCCGAGCGCGTGGAAAATACTTGCTCAGGAAATTCCTTGGCGCGCTACTACAACGTGCTATCGCGTGATCCAGAATTCTCCGAACCGATTGCTTGGGATCACCCCGGCCGAGAGGATGATCTGCGCCTGCCGGAAATCATGGAGCGGTATCACGATGGCGACCGCCTGGCCTTCGCGGTTGTCGACGGAAACCTCCGTGGTTTCGGCCGTGCATTGGCAGGGCTATCGTTCGCCCTGGACATCGACGGCATCGTTATTGGCGGTGGTGTCGGTGGGCTTGGTGAACCAATACTTGGTGCGCTGCGGGCAGGTTTTGCGCACTGGGCAGTTGATTCGACGCAGCGCGTGCCGATCGTGGCCTCGGAACTGGGCAAGCTCGCACCACTGATGGGCGCGGCTGCCTATGCGCGGGCATATGCAGAATAAATAAAAGTTCCTTGTAATAGGTATGTAGTAGGTACCAAGTAGAAAGCACACGAGCAATGCCATTTACGTTTAGTGCCACCGACGTCGCAGGGCGGCGAGAAGAAATCATCGATATTGTGCGCGGCCACCTGGTGGTTTCGGTACAAGCTCCGGACGGGCACGCCATGCGCGATACTCACACGTTGACGCACGTCGCGCGCGCCTGCGTCGCCGGGGGCGCACCAGCGATTCGCTGCGGGGGATACGGTGGGGTAGAAGATATCTCCTCGATTGCGAACGCGGTCGACGTGCCGGTTTTCGGCTTGACCAAAGAAGGCGATACCGGGGTTTATATCACTCCGACGAAGGAATCGGTGCGTGCGGTTGCTACAGCTGGCGCCGCGGTGGTGTGCGCAGACGCTACATTTCGGCCACGGCCCGATGGCTCAACTTTCGCTGAGTTGGTGGATTTAGCCCATGAACTCGGTGTCGTGATCATGGCCGATTGTGCCACCCCGGAAGAAATGGCGGCAGCGCATCGTGATGGCGCGGATATCATCTCGACGACCTTGGCTGGCTATACCGAGCACCGGGAAAAAACTTCGGGCCCGGACTTGGAATGCCTGGCGCGGGGGCGCGAACTAGTCGGCGGCGATGCCTTTGTGATTGGCGAAGGGCGTTTTCACAGTCCCGCTGCGGTGGCCGAGGGGATCAAACATGGCGCGGATGCCGTCATCGTGGGCACCGCGATTACTGATCCGGGCTGGATTACCGCGTCATTCGCGGCAGCGTTTCAGCAATAGTAGGTTTCAACAGCAGTAGTTCTGCAGGCTCGGCGGCGCTGCCAGCGCTTGGCGACGGCGCTGGCCCGGGGCGCTGGCCAGCTCGCTGAGCCGACGCCGTGCGAGATGCCTGGCCTATGCAGAATGCGCGGCGATGGCGCGTTGTAGCGGTGCATAGTGCTCGATGATGACCTGCCGGTAGCGCTGCGCATCACCAGCTTGCAGTGCCTGAACTATCGCGGCATGGGCCTCAATGGTGATTTCAATATCACCGGGCATCTGCAGTTTCATCAATGGCAGAACGTCCATGTGCACCTGCCAGAATGCGTCGGAAAGCTCGCGAATCAAGTTGTTCGACACCAAGGAATGCAGGCGGCGATGGTAGGCGCGGTCTTGGGCCGCGAATGATTCACCAGCAGCGTGCTGCGCGCGCATTTCGTCGACAAGCGCTAACAAGTAGGTGGCATCGCCGTCAGTAAATGCATCGCAGAGCTCGTCGGCCATGGACAGATCCAGTCCAATGCGCACCTCAACGACCTCACGGAGATGGTCGAGCGAGTGTGCGGAATCAATCACCGTGCGCAGCACCAGGCCCTGCACCAGCGGTGACAACGACAGCGAGCCGACGAAGGTGCCGTGCCCGTGGCGCACTTCCACGATGTCGAGGCTGGCTAGGGTGCGCACGGCTTCGCGCACGGACGAGCGGGATAAATCAAGTGCTTCGCACAGGCGGGCTTCCGTCGGTAGCGAATCCCCGGGTTTTAATTCGTGTTTTTTGATGTAATCAGTGATTCCATTGACTGCCAGTGTGGCGGCGTTGGTGCGTTGATTCACTGTGGTTCCTTTCGGAAACGATGGGGATGAACAGGTGAGGTTACCCCCGCGGTGGTGCCAAGGCAAAGCGGGTGACCTTGGTAAACGGGCAATTTTGCAATTGTGTGAGAAAAGTTAGGGCCAAAATAGTTGTTGGAAGTCAGATGTCTGACATATTATATGATCACGTTCACACCTTCGGGTTCCGTCGTGGGATATCACGCTGGGCCGCACAAACTTGGCGCGGCTGCCATGCCAACGACGCGATACGCGATAGGGCCTTGACAGAAAGGATCAAGACCTCATGACTTCGAAGCTTTCCATTATCCGCAGGATCGGAATGGTTGCTGCAGCTACCAGCATGACGTTCGCATTGGCTGCCTGCGCACCTGACCAAGACTCATCTGGGGCACAAGATTCCAGCTCTAACGGCTCTAGCAGCTCGTCTGGATCCTCCGACTCCCAAGCATCGGGTGAGGTCAACGAAGAAGGCACTATCCGCGCCGCCATCTCCTATGAGCTCGGCACCAATGGCTACGACCCGATGACCACCACCGCAGCGCTCACCCTGGCAGCGAACTGGCACACGCTGGAAGGTTTGACCGAACTGGATCAAACCGACGGCTCCACCTACGCCGCGCTTGCTGCTGAGGTACCAGAATCGGGCGATGACACCGAAGCTACCGTCAAGCTGCGTGAAGGCGCGAAGTTCTCGAACGGCAACGACGTGACTGCCGACGACGTCGTCTATTCCTTCGAGCGCGTGATGGATGAAAGCAACGAATCGCTGTATGCCTCGTTCATCGACTTCATCGAATCGGTGGAAAAGGTCGACGACACCTCCGTGAAATTCACCCTGAAGCACCCGACCGGCGTGCTGGCCGAGCGCTTGTCGACGGTCAAGATCGTGCCGAAAGACGTCGTTGAGGAAGATCCAAAGGCCTTCGACAACAACCCGGTTGGTTCCGGCCCGTACACCATGACGGATAACGGTGGAGCAACGAACACGATCAAGTTCGAGCGCAACGAGCACTACAACGGTGACCGCCCAGCGCGCTCGGCGAAAATGGAGTGGGACATCATCCCGGATGCCTCGACTCGTATCAACGCATTGCAGTCGCAGCAGGTCCAGGCGATTGACGCGGTGCCTTACCTCAATGTAGACACCGTTGCTGCCACCAACGAACTCGAATCCGAGCAAGGCTTCGGTTTGCTGTTCTCGATGTTCAACAACGATCCGTCGAACCAGTTCTCTGATAAAGATGCCCGCCAGGCATTCCTGTACGCGCTCGATATGGACAAGATTATCGAAAACGCCATGCAGGGCCAGGCCACTGCAGCCAAGTCCTTCCTCGACACCGAGCACCCGAACTTCCATGAGGCTGCCACCGTGTATGAGCACGACACGGAAAAGGCGAAAGAGCTCTTCGAAAAAGCTGGCGTGAGCACATTGCGTCTGCTGGCCACCGACCATGACTGGGTGAAACTGGTATCGCCGATCATCCAGGAAAGCCTGAAAGAAGCTGGCGTCGAGGTGGAATTCGAAGAGAAGAAATCCTCGGATGTCTACAACACTATCGACGGCAAACCAGAAGCCTATGACGTCGTCATTGCTCCGGGAGATCCGTCCGTTTTCGGTAACGACCCGAACCTGTTGATGCGCTGGTGGTACGGAAACGACACCTGGACGCAGACGCGTATGCACTGGAACAACGAGGGCTACGAGAAGATCCAGACCTTGCTCGAGGAAGGCCTGCAGGAAACTGACGAATCCAAGCAGCAGGAAATCTGGAACGAAACCTTCGACGTGCTTGCCGACGAAGTCCCGCTCTACCCGCTGTTCCACCGCAAGGCCCCAAGCGCTTGGGATAACAGCACCCTGGTTGATTTCGAGCCGATTCCGGTTACCGGACTGTATTTCTTGGGCACCGGTACCACTGAATAGTTAAGGGTATAAAAGGCACTCGCAATGTCGAATCTTATCCGCCTGATCGGGCGAAGACTGCTGGCGCTGCCGATCATGGTCCTCGGCGTGACCTTCCTGGTGTTTTTCATCATGTCGTTCTCGCCAGCAGATCCGGCACGCCTGGCGCTCGGTGAGACAGCTTCGCCCGCAGCGCTGGAAGCCTACCGCGAAGAGCACGGCCTCAATGATCCGCTGTTGGTGCGCTATGGCCAGTTCTTGGCGAACATGGTCCAAGGTGATCTTGGCCTGTCTTCCGGTGGCGTCCCCGTCACCGAAAGGATCGCGCACGCCTTTCCGATCACCCTGCAGTTGACGTTTACCGGACTGCTGCTGGCCGTGGTCGTGTCCGTGGTGTTGGGTGTGCTGGCTGCTATCTATCGCGAAAAATGGGTGGACCAAGTCATCCGCGTGCTGTCCATTGCGGCGCTAGCAACCCCATCGTTTTGGCTGGCGATTTTGCTGATCCAATGGCTGGGTACCATCCCAGGTGGTTGGGGAGCATTTCCCGCGGTAGTTGCGCGCTGGGTGCCGTTTAGCCAAGACCCAGCGACGTGGGCGAATAATATCTTCTTGCCAGCCGTCGCCTTGGCCGTGCCCGTGGCAGGTTCGCTGACTCGCGTTGTGCGTACATCCATGGTGGAAGAGCTGGATAAAGACTACGTCCGCATGGCCATCGGTGCTGGAGTTCCGCGCCGTGAAGTAATTGGTCGCAACGTTTTGCGCAACGCGCTGATCACCCCGATTACCGTGTTGGGTTTGCGAGTCGGCTACCTGATGGGCGGCGCGGCTGTCATCGAGATCATCTTCAACATTCAAGCTATGGGCCAGCTAATTCTTGATGGCGTCGTGCGTAACGACGTCTACCTCGTGCAGGGAGTCACGCTGGTGGTCGCGATTGCATTCATTGTCATCAACATCATCGTCGATATTCTCTATGTGCTGGTTAATCCACGAATTAGGAGCATCTAATGCTACGAGCACGAACCACGCAACGGCTCGAGAATAAAGCGGGCGCGCGATTTTCCGGCGTGAAAAACCTGCCGCTGAAATCCAAAGTTTCCATGGTGGTTTTAGGCCTCGTGGTACTCGCAGCGATCTTTGCTCCGCTGATTGCCCCGCATGATCCTCTGGCTACGGGAACCCCAATTCAGCCGCCATCCGGTGAGCACTGGTTCGGCACTGATGCCGTTGGCCGCGATATTTTGTCGCGCGTGATTTATGGTGCCCGCTCGTCGCTGTTAATTGGCTTGCTGGCTACCGGCTTGGCGTTGGTAGCCGCGGCAGTTCTTGGATCGATCGCTGCGACATCCAACAAAGTGGTCTCTGAGGTGCTCATGCGGATCTTGGACATCGTGATGTCTTTTCCCGCGATCGCCTTGGCTGCGGTCTTCGTTGCTGTGTGGGGCAATAACGTAGCCATCTTGATCATTGCGATTGGCTTCGTTTACACCCCGCAGCTTTCGCGCATCATCCGCGCTAACGTGCTGGGGCAATTCGGGGAAGACTATGTTTCCGCTTCTCGTGTGATGGGCGCTTCGATACCACATATTTTGCTCAAACAAGTTGCCCGTAACTGCATCGCGCCGGTGCTGGTATTCGCTACCGTACTGGTGGCGGATGCGATTGTGCTGGAAGCATCCCTGTCGTTCATCAATGCTGGCGTGGCACCGCCGAACCCGTCGTGGGGCAATATCTTGTCCAACGGCCAGGGTGTATTGCTCACCGGTGCCTGGTGGCCGACGTTCTTTGCGGGGTTGATGCTGTTGATCACCGTGTTGTGTCTCAACATCATGTCCGAAGGCATGACCGATGCGTTGGCATCACCGCCGGCACGTAAGCCGATTGCCGACGACGCCCGCACGGCTGCCAAGGTAGAAAACGCCGCGCAGGTTAAAACCTTGGGCGCGACCTCGCAAGAAGATGCAGACGAAGCTCTCGCGAAATCCCTCGCTGCGCTGCGCAACTCATCCGTGGCTACGGCACCGCGTGGCGGAGCGCAAAATGCGGGCGCCGACGCAGCTGGCGCACAAAAAAGCGCTGCTCCTTTGCTCGAAGTCAAAGACCTACGCATCAGTTTCCCTGATGCCCACGGTGAGGTCGACATTATCGATGGGGTGAACTTTTCTGTCGCTCCAGGCGAAACCCTGGGGCTGGTAGGTGAGTCTGGATGCGGCAAATCCATCTCCGCGATGTCAATTATGGGATTGCTGCCGGAATCTGCGAATTGCTCCGGAACGGTCTCGTATGACGATAAAAATATTCTCGAACTCAGCGCCAAGCAGCACAACGCGTTGCGTGGCCACGAGATCGCGATGATTTACCAGGATGCGTTGTCCTCGTTGAACCCGTCGATGTTGATCAAGTCGCAGATGGCGCAGCTGATAAAGCGCGGTGGCAAACGCGGTGCGCGCGAATTGTTGGAGCTCGTTGGTCTGGACCCGGATCGCACGCTGAAGTCGTACCCACACGAGCTTTCTGGTGGCCAGCGCCAACGCGTGCTGATCGCGATGGCTCTGACGCGTAACCCGCGCTTGCTCATCGCAGACGAGCCGACCACGGCTCTCGACGTGACGGTGCAAAAACAGGTTGTCGACTTGCTCAATGACCTGCAGGAAAAGCTCGGTTTTGCCATGATCTTTGTCTCGCACGATCTTGCCTTGGTGGCGCGCATGGCAGATAAAATCACCGTGATGTACGCCGGCCAGGTCGTCGAACAAGGGTCGACGCAAGAGATCCTGGCCGCGCCCACCCACGAGTACACCCGCGGGTTGCTCGGTGCGGTGCTGTCTGTCGAAGCTAATGCGCAGCGGCTCTACCAGATCCCGGGTACCGTGCCATCGCCGACGGAGTTCGTCTCGGGTGATCGTTTCGCACCACGTTCGTCCTACCCGGAGGCTGGGCTAGAAGAAAAACCCACGCTGCGTTTGATTGGTGATGCGGCGACGTCCACTCATTATTATGCGAGCACCGACGAGTTGGAGTCCGTGCGCACAAGCTCGGAACAGGAAGGCTAGAGGCCAATGAGTCAGACGGACAAGAGTCAGACGAACAAGACGGAAACGGAATCCTCCGCGACCCAGCCTGCTGCAGGTCAGCCGGTTCTCGAGCTACGTGATACCAGCGTGACCTTCAAAACCCGCACGGGTAAGCTGTTTAGCCCGAATAAAGTGCACGCCAACAAGAACATCAATTTCCAGATTTATCGCAACGACATCGTCGGTATCGTCGGCGAATCAGGTTGTGGTAAATCAACCCTGGCGAAGGTCATGGTGGGCCTGCAGCGGCCGACATCTGGCGACGTGCTGTTCAAAGGCGAGCAGCTAGGATGGGGGCGTGCTGCTCGGAAAAAGATGGGCAAAGCGGTTTCTGTGGTCTTCCAGGACCCGGCGACCTCACTCAACCCGCGCATGAGTGTGCAACAACAATTGCTCGATCCATTGAACGTGCACGGAATTGGTTCAGCAAGTGAGCGTTTGCAGCGGGTGCGGGAGCTGCTTGCGATGGTCGGCTTGCCGCAATCTGCGCTCAACGTGCTGCCGCGCCAGATATCCGGTGGGCAGCGCCAGCGCGTGGCTATCGCTCGTGCGCTCGTGCTCGAACCGGATGTGATCATCGCCGACGAGCCGACGTCGGCCCTCGACGTTTCGGTGCGTGCGCAGGTGCTCAACCTGTTGCTGGACCTGAAGCGTGAAATGGGACTTGGCCTTGTGTTCATCTCGCACGACATCAACACTGTGCGCTATGTGTCTGACCGGATTTGCGTGATGTTGGCCGGTGAAATCATCGAAGAAAACTCCACCGACGAGATTTTTGCCAACCCGCAGCACAGCTATACCCGCGAACTGCTGAGCGCGGTGCCGTCACTGCTGGGGGAGTAGTGCGGCAGTATTGCTAGGTACCCGAGTTATGATGCAATTAATGTATGTTTAGTGAGCATTAATCACCAGGTGTCTAGCATGTCGAGTGCTTTTATAAGGTCACTGCTGGAGAGGGCGGCTATGGAAAAACGCGTCTCCCTTACGCACGATAGATGCTTGCTTTTTTGCTACTCCTAGCGTGAAATCTACTAGGTAATCGTTGAGCCCAAGGGCAGCCTCTTGAGCTGTAGCAGCATCGCGGCGAAGTATTGCGTCAATAATGATTAGATGATGTTGTTTGCCATGCGCGACGCTCTTATCAAAATATTTGAGGTAAGCACGCCAAAAGCGCCGAGAGAGTAACAACAGTGGTTTCATAGCTTCTTGCAGATATGAATTACCTGTATGCTGCAGAATTAGTTCTTGGGTCTGCCGAAGTAATCCGAGGTATCTATGAGGTTCGGTTACTTGTGCAAGGGCGTTTTTGATCCCCAGCAGATCTTGCAAATCTTTGTCGGATGCACGTTCTGCGCTAAGAGCAACCGTCAAACATTCTAACGCGCGGCGTACTTCTAGCCGACCTAGTTGATCGTCAACAGATAGCGGTGGAATTTGAATCCCAGCACGGCCTCCGACCGAAATGATATGTTCACGCGTTAAGCGCTGGAGAGCTTCGCGCAAGGGGGTGCGGCCGATGCCTAAGCGATTGCTGAGATCGGATTCAGTAAATACATCGCCAGCCGCAAGTTCTCCAAATTCGATGTCATGGCACAACTGGATGTAGGCATCTTCTGATTTGCTCACAACTTATTTTCCCAAACGACTAGAGGGCAGCAAAATCCGGTTATGCATATCTCAAATATATTTATGATATATTTTTAAATGAGATGTAGTTCACTAGGAGGGAGTTGCTATGAAATGGCACCCAATGCAAGAAAAGAATCCGCTGCCGTATTCACCATTTAAGTCGAGTACGGTCCCGCGCCCAATCGGTTGGTTGTCTTCGGTTAGTGAAGACGGAGAAGAAAATATTGCTCCATATAGCCAGTGGCAGAACTTAACTTTTGATCCTCCAATGGTGATGTTCTCCGCGAATCAATACCCCGATGGTCGTCGAAAAGACACGGTGCTGAATGCGGAAAAGACCGGTTGGTTTGTCTGGAATATGGCCACATATGACCTCCGAGAAGAAGTCAATAAATCAGCGATGGCATTGGATCCTAAAGAAAGCGAGTGGGATCATCTCGATGTCACGAAAGAGTATTCCGATAATGGCAATATTCCGATGGTCAAAGAATCACCGATCAAGTTTGAATGCCGTTATCTTTCGACTCACAGGTTGCCCGGTAATTCGAATGTAGGAACTATCGACGTCGTCTTTGCAAGGGTAGAAGTAATTCATATCGACGATAAGGTCATCACCGATGCCGGCAAGATCGATATTGAGAAGATCATGCCGATAGCTAGGCTGGGCTACTTTGACTACACAGTCGTTCGAGAAACCTTTGAAATGCGTGTTCCTGGGGCCGATGGAGATGCCCAGTCTGGTTTGGAAGGCTCCGCATGACCAGACAAACAAAAGGCCGCCGCTTAAAAGATCTTGTCGCCGTCAATTTTGGCAACATTCTGGAATGGTATGACTGGAACATATATACAATCTTCGCACCTTATTTTGCGGCCAAACTCTTCATTGACGATGATCCAGCGAGTGCGTTGTTGTCCACGTTGGCAGTATTTGCAATCGGGTTCATCGCACGGCCGGTAGGCGGCTTCGTTTTTGGCAGATTTGCCGATAAAGCAGGACGCAAGCAAGCGTTGTTTTTGGCGATGATGTTAACGGCTGGTGGCTCACTCGTTATCGGGATGGCTCCAACAGCAGCTTCCGTGGGGGTCTGGGCTGCTGTAATTCTCGTCGGAGCAAGGCTTTTACAGGGATTAGCTCATGGCGGTGAAATGGGTACGTCTATGACCTACCTCGTGGAGCGCGCTCCGAACGGGAAACGTGCATTATTTGGATCGACTTCTTGGGTAAGTGTCGTTATGGGCACCATGCTCGCAACCATCATCGGGTTATTGCTCAATATAATGCTCGACGAATCGATGATTGATTCTTGGGGTTGGAGGGTTCCATTCCTCATCGGCGGAGTTCTAGGGTTATATGCGCTGTGGCTGAGGAAGAACATTGTGGAGACATCTGAAAGTCGCACTTCGACAAATGATGCGATCTCTACGGCACCGTTAGCTGAAAAGAGTGGGATTTTTGGTTACTGGCGTGGGCTGCTGCTGATCTTCGTGACTTCCGCTGGCGGTTCCCTAATGTTTTATAACTGGCTATTGTATTTGCCGACCCATGCACAAATTAAGTTTGAGCAATCGCCAGACAGCACACTAGCAGCTAGCCTCGTCGCACAAGTGATCTTCTTGCTGATGATTTTGTTGTTTGGCTACCTCGGCGACAAGGTTGGCAGGAAACCATTAGTTATCGGTTTCTCAGCAGGATTCATTGCACTCACAATTCCTTTTTACAGCATTCTGAGCGGATCATTCATCACATTAGTTGTTGCAATGGTTGTTTCACTAACGGTTTTGGCGATGTTGTTCGGTATCAATGGTGCCTTATGGGCTGAAAGTTTGCCGACCAAATATCGCGCGACCGGCGTGGCCACAACGCTGTCGCTGGCAACAGCTATGTTCGGTGGGACAGCGCCTTATGTTAATCAGTGGCTGAGCAATGCTGATAAAGATTTCTGGTTCCAGATCTATCTCATCGTTGTAGCAAGTGTGACACTATTAGCCGGGCTATTTGCAAAAGAAACTAAGGACAAAAACTTGAGCTAAGTGCCATCGCTGCTGGGTGAGTAGTGCGGTAAGCGATCAACGTGTAGGTATTGACCGAGCCAAAGGCGACTAGCAATAAGCGCTAGTCGTCTTTATCCGTTTCCACGGTGACGTTACCGGTGAGTTTCCAGCCGTCGCCTTCTTCGTATTCGAATTCTGGGGCGTCTAGCTCGTTGCCGTCTTTGTCGTAGCCCGGAGCTGGTTTGTCCTCTGCTTGCTTGAGTTTTTCGGGGGTGTCTGTCTTTTCCCAGCGGCGGGTGCGCACGCGCTTTTCGGCTGCGAAGTCATCGCCCATGCCCTTCAGCAGTGAGATCATGATGAATCCTTGCATGATGAAAAACGGCAACGCGACGATGGTGACGACTTCCTGGATGGCCTCAATGCCTGATTCGTTGATAAACAGCAGGGCAGCGGTGACTACACCGACAGCAATTGCCCAGGCAACGCGGTAATAGGTCGGTGATTTGGCTTCTTCACCAGTGGCGAAGGTGTCCATGACCAGCGCGGCGGAGTCGATTGAGGTGATAAAGAAGATCGTGATCACGGCCAGTGCGAGCGTGCCGGAGACCGCATAGAGCGGGTATTGCTCCAACAGTGCGAATAGCGCGACTGGTGTGTTGCCTTCTTCTACCACCGGGCCAGTCAGCACACCCGGATCGTCGAGTTCCATCTCGATGGCCGAACGGCCGAAAACCGAGAACCACACGATCACGAAAATCGTCGGCAAGGCCAACACACCACCGATGAATTCACGCACGGTGCGACCCTTAGAAATGCGGGCGATAAACATGCCGACGAACGGCGACCAACAAATCGTCCAGGCCCAATAGAACGCGGTCCAAGAGTTCAGCCAGCCGGGGTTTTCGTTATAGGAATCCACCCAGAACATCAGCTCTGGCAGGGTGCTGGCGTACAACCCGAATGCTTCGGTGGTGTGGTTAATCACCTTAAGCGTTGGGCCCATGGCCAGAACGAAGAGCATCAGCAAAACGGCACCGAGGATGTTCAGGTTGGAGAGGATCTTCACGCCTTTATCCAAACCAGTGGCCACAGAAATCGAGGCGATCACGGTGATGACGACGATGATCAGCAATTCCACCCAGCCGACCAGCGGCACGCCCCACATGATGTTCAAGCCGGCATTGATCTGCAAAACCCCCAGGCCGACCGAAACCGCCAGGCCGAAGATCGTGCCGATGATCGACATCGCGTCGATGAGCTTGCCCGGCCAGCGATACACCATCCCGCCCAGAAACGGCGAGAACACAGAAGAGATGCGGGCGGGCATTTTGCGCTTGTAGATGAAATAGCCCATGGCTAAGCCCGGCAGCACGAATATGACCCACATGTGTGCGGCAAAGTGATAGTAAGTGTATTCAAAAGCCTGCACAATGGCCTGTTGGCTCATCGGTTCCAGATCGCCACGCGGCGGGTTATACGCGTGGTGGATAGGCTCGGCAGCGCCCCAGAACAGCAACGTCGCGCCCAGGCCAGCGGCAAAAAGCATGGCGAACCACACCGGCAAGGAGAATTCTGGTTCGTCGTCGTCATCTCCGAGGCGCAGGTTGCCGAATTTGGAGACGAAAATGCCGATGAGGAACACGAAGATCACCGAAAAACCACCGATGTAAAGCCACGCGAAGTTTTTCAGCAGGCTGTCAGAGACATCGCTGTAGAGGTCGCGGGCGCGTGCGCCGAAGGCGATGGTCCCGGCAACAAAAACCACCACAAAAATGGTGGCGGTGAAAAAGACGAACGGGTCGGTTTGTAGTTTGAATCCACGCCGTTTATTCGGCGTTTTGTGTGGGGCTGTCATGATTTTCCTGCCAGCTAGGTTGCACGTTTCTCGATGAGATTACCTTGTTCACACTAGCTGCGGCGGAAAAATCACCGAGTGTGGCTTAAAACGGCGGTTGTTCATCCAGACCCAGCGCTGCGAATAACTTCGATGCCGGCCAAATCTCGATGCCCTGGCCTTTTTCATTGAGTTCTTCGGCGCGCTTTTCTTTTGACGTCTTCTTTGCCCATTCGCCGACCACCAGAATGGTCGTTTTCTTGGTGACATTTTTACCAATCTGCGCGCCGCGTGCGGCGATATCGTCCCACAGCCGCCCTTTGTCATAGGGTTCGAATTCACCGGTCAGGGTGACATGTTGGCCGAATAATGGGTGGTGAGAGTCGGCATCGTCGTTGGCTTCCGGAACCGTATCCGGGGTGGCGACGGCCTGCCACGGTGCAGGTTGCCCCGATTTGCCAGATTTTTTGCTTGTTGACGACGGTTGCTGACTCGGTTGATCCGCAGCCGCGCCGTGTGCATCGGAGCCGTTGCCACTGGAGTTTGCGCCTTCAGTCCCACCTCCGGGTTTGTGGCTTAAATCGGTGCGCAAGACCGGTCGGTGGGTGCCATCGTGCAATTCACCCAAAGCAAAATCAGCAGCACCGAATAAATCGGCGACACTACCGCGGTGGTGTTCGCGCAGCGCCAGGGCAACCAACACATCTCCAACCGTGCGGGCGGAATCTTGCTCGGCCGTAACCCCGACGGCCTGGGCTACGGCTTTCAGGCTATGGTCGGCTACCTCGATAACTGCCCGCGCGCTGGCATCACGGGCCAGGGCTAACGTGCAGCCGTAGTGTAATGCTGCCTTCGGCACGGCGCGCTGTAGCAGCGCCGCATGGTAAAAGCCATTGTGGGCGATCAGTGGCGTGGTGCCGTTGGCTAGTGCTGGGTTTTCTTGCACGTGTTGGGAAAATTCCGCGGGGCCGAAACTGCGTGATTCGCCAGCCTGGCCATCGCTAAAGACAGTGGTGTCGATAAGCGGTTCGGAATCGTTGGCAACACCGGCGGGCGCAGCTTCTACGCTGATCGCGACGAAGTTCAAGCCTGCTACCGCACCGTCAGCAGGGGCATCGCCTTGTTGCGCATCACGAACATCGCTGATGAACGCCTGGAGTGCTTTGGTGCCGGATTCACCGGGAGGAAAGATTATTCTTTCTGGCGCCGAGCCTGCACCCACGCCCTGTAATTCGACGAAACCGCAGTTGAGTGCTGTCGGTTCAGTCGCGGAGATTCCAGTGATGTCAGTGATGCGGATGCTGGAGACGACGCGGGACTTTGCAGCAGAATCCGCGCTGCGAAACAAAGCAGCAGATAACTCGCTGCGCATTATTGTGATCTCTTCATTCGATACTGTCAGCGTGGCGTTGTGTGCTTGAGTCACGGCAAGGATCCTTTCTGGTTATTTACGTCGTTATTTACGTTATTTAACCGAGTTTTCAGGCCAGCTAATAAAACGGTAATGCCGCGTGGGACGTCGTCAGTAACTCGGCGAAACGTTGCTTCTGTTGAATGTAGTCCGCCAGGGGGTTTGGCGGCGGCACTCGCGGGCAGTCTAGGTTTGTGAGCAGACTGCGTGGCTTCCAACAGTTGCTTGGCGGATTGCTCCATTATGCTGGCGCCAAAAATAAGGTGCAGGGCAGATGTGGTGGCAGCGGATATTTCTGCAGCGGTTTCATCTGCAATTTGCGGGTCGGGGGCGCCGGGGGCGCCGTGGGCATTGTGTGGCAGCAGGCCTTCGTTCACCAATTCTTGTTGTATGCTGCGCGCTAAAAGTTCACACAGCTGGGACCACAGCGGTGAATGCGGCTGCGATGATGCCGCGTGCACCAGCTCGGCGCCATCGCGGTGGCGCAGTAAGGTTGCACGCAGCTTTGTGCAAAACTCCTGCGGGCTGGATTCGTCGTCAAGCACAAGAACCGGAGTAAGGATTTTTGTGGCGACGGCTGTAATTAATTCTTGCTTGTTTGCGATATGCCAATAGAGAGCTCCCGCGGCTACACCGAGGGAGCTTGCTACCCGCCGCATCGTCATATCCGCCAGCCCATAGGCGTCGAGAAGCTCCAGGGCATGGTTGATGATGGTCTCGCGGTATAGCTGCACAATTGCATAGTTTACGGTAGATATTTCCTGCAGGTGAGTGCTCTCGGTGTGCGCTCGAGATCGGAAACCGCGTGCGCACGGTCAATAACCACAGATCGCTGAATATGCGGCGTTCACAGCTTCTTCTGAGGGAGTTCTCATGTTTACCGGAGGCCCAGACTGTTAATATTGCAGGACACTGCGCCAGTGGGCGAAAGTGCCGGAAAGTGGAGTTGTCCTCTCCGGGGTTTTCTCTCACCGGCAAGTTTCCCCCAAATAATTATTCAAGGAGTATCCATGTCTTTGTCCCTGACACCCAAAAAAGCCATTGTGGCCGTTGCCGCACTGGCCCCACTCTTTGTGGCTGGGTGCTCATCGGCTGATGAGGAAACCGCTGCGAAGAACACCTCGACTGTCACGAGCACGTCTGAGACCGCTGCGGAAACCCCGACGGAAGATCCAGAGCACGATGCTGAAAAAGATGGCGAGGATAAGGACAAAGAAGCTCATCCAGATGGCGAGCACAAGCCGAAAGACCACGCGGCAACCGGCGGCCCCAACGGCGGGCCAGCTCCGCAGGGTAACCACGACGGCCAGCCAGTGAACCCGTTTGGGAATGATGCCAATGCGCAGCGCATGAACGTCGCGCCCGTAGAAGGCGGCCAGAACGCAGATGAGCAGACTGCCAATGAAATCCGGCAACTGGTTGATGGCCAGTACCAGCAAAACAATCTAGCGGATTTCATTAGCTATATCCCGAACAACACCTGCGCTGCGGTGTTGAATGAGATCGGTGGTGCAGAAGCATTCAACGTTGACGCTTGGGATCCACAGTCTCGTGCGCTCATGCAGCAGGCTTATGAAATGGTGCCGAATCAATCCGGCATCGAATCGGTGACTAATATTCAGCGCAACGGTGACCGTGCGTCTGCGACTGTGCGCACCAATACTCCACAGGGCATCGACGAGGGCGTGCAGCGATACCAGCTCGAAGATGGCAAGTGGAAGTTCTGTAAGTAATTTATGGCGAGAATAATACCGCGGTGGCTGGGAGATCGTGCCGGTCTGATCGGGCTGGCACTGATCGTATATTCCGTCGGCGGCGCAGTCTGGGGGTTGCTGCGTCCGCAATTTTCGGCGGAAGTCGTCAACATCGAGCGAGTGATCCCGGATTATTCTGATTCGAGCCATTTTCGCGCCTTCGCCACGTTCGTGATCGTCACCGCCGCATTGTCTGTGGCGTTGGCAATTTTCGCCTACCTCACGCAAGGCTCGCGCAAGCTTGTCGACCTGCTATGGCTCGGCGTCGTAGCATTAGCTGGCGCAGTGTCGTTTTTGGCGGTGGGCGATGTCGTTGGCATGAGCGTGCATGGCGTTGGTGGTGCGGAACAATTGGCACCGGGGACCACGATCACGACGGTTGCGCCTGCAAAACCAGGTATTTCGGGTTACCTCATCGCGCCATTCGTGGCTATGCTTGTGTATTGGTCGTTGCAGGTTCTCACCCCTGCGAGTGAGCAACCTACACAACCTACTCAGTCCGAGAACCGAAGCCGGGCTGAGCAGAGCGGGCAGAAAGCCCGGCAACCATCCGAAACAGCTTAGCCAGCATGAAGGAGCCAGCACGGTGTTAAGCACAATCGACCTGCGAGGCCAAGTGCCCACCACCACACAGTTGCGCCGCAGCCTACCGCGCGGTGGCACAGATATTTCCTCGGTGATACCGACGGTGGCACCAATTATCGATGCAGTGAAAACCGGCGGCGCTGGTGCGGCTTTGGATTTCGGCGAGCGCTTTGACCGTGTGCGCCCAGGGTCGGTTCGCGTGCCTGATGAGGTCATTGATCGTGCAGTGGGCAGCCTGGAACCTGACGTCCGCGCTGCGATTGCCGAAGCGATCGCCCGCACACGCAAAGTGCACCGTGAGCAGAAGCCTTCCAGCCACACCACCGAGCTTGCCGACGGTGCACGGGTTACCGAAGTTTTCCGTCCCGTCGAGCGCGTTGGCCTCTACGTGCCGGGTGGGCAAGCCGTCTACCCATCCTCGGTGATCATGAACGCAGTACCGGCGCAAGAAGCTGGCGCGCAGTCGTTGGTGGTCACCAGCCCGCCGCAAGAAGATTGCGGTGGTTGGCCGCACCCCACCATCTTGGCAGTGTGCCAGATGCTGGGCGTCGATGAAGTTTGGGCCGTGGGTGGTGCGCAAGCCGTCGCGCTGTTGGCATATGGCGACGACGGTGTGGGGAATCCTGGCGCGAGCGCCCAGAGCCCCGAGAACGTCTGCGAGCCCGTCGACATGATCACCGGGCCCGGCAATATCTATGTTGCTGCCGCGAAACGCTTGGTGCAGGGAGTTGTCGGTATTGACTCCGAAGCCGGGCCCACCGAGATTGCGATCATTGCTGATCACACCGCGAACCCGACCTGGGTGGCTTACGATTTGATTTCCCAGGCAGAACACGACGAAATGGCAGCCAGCGTGCTGATCACCACCGATGAGGGTTTCGCTGCGCAGGTCAACCAAGAAATCGAACAGCGCTACGGCGTGACCGCCAACCATGCGCGCGTGGAACAGGCATTGCGTGGCCAACAGTCGGGGATTGTGCTTGTCGACGATATTGACCAAGCAATCCGCGTTGCCGATGCCTATGCAGCCGAGCACCTGGAAGTGCACACAGAAAACGCCCGAGAAGTAGCAGAAAGAGTCCGTCACGCTGGCGCGATCTTCGTTGGGGAATTCTCTCCGGTGCCGTTGGGTGATTACGTCGCTGGTTCGAATCACGTGTTGCCGACTGGTGGTACCGCACGGTTTTCTGCGGGCTTGTCGACGCACACGTTCCTGCGTCCAGTGAACCTGATTGATTATTCGCAAGCAGGTTTGCGTGCGGTCGCAGAGCACGTCATCGCGTTTTCTGCGGCTGAACAATTGCCAGCCCATGGCGAGGCGATCCGTGCGCGATTCGTGAACGCGGCAGACGGTGCGCCACAAGGTACTGCGTCACACGGTACGGAGCCACAAGGTACGCAAGAAAGCACGGTAGAAAGCTAAATCCATGGTCGATATTTCCCGTTTGCCACTGCGCGAAGAATTGCGCGGCCAGCACGCCTACGGCGCACCACAACTTGCGGTGCCGGTGGCGCTGAACACCAACGAAAACCCGTACCCGCCGTCGCCGGCACTGGTGGAATCGCTGCTCGCAGAGATCAAGCAGCTGGCCTCGAAGCTCAACCGCTATCCAGACCGCGATGCGGTGCAACTACGGGAAGATCTCGCTGCGTATATCACTGGGCGCACCGGGGTGGCAGTTACCGCAGACAATGTCTGGGCGGCGAATGGTTCTAATGAGATTTTGCAGCAATTGCTGCAAGCCTTTGGCGGGCCGGGGCGCAGTGTGTTGGGTTTCCAACCGTCGTATTCCATGCACCCGATCTTGGCGGCGGGCACGCACACTGAATTTATTAACGTGCCGCGCCGAGCAGATTTCACCGTCGACATGGATGCAGCATTGGCTGTGATTGCTGAGCGCAAGCCGTCGGTCGTGTTCATCACCACGCCGAATAACCCGACCGGAACACCGACCAGCCTGGATGAGATCGAGCAGCTCTGCCAGGCCACCGACGGCATCGTCATCGTGGATGAGGCATACGCAGAATTTTCGGCAAGCCCTTCGGCGACCACGTTGGTGGCGCAGTACCCAGAAAAGCTCGTGGTCTCGCGCACCATGTCGAAAGCTTTCGATTTCGCCGGAGTGCGGCTGGGATATTTCGTTGCTGACCCAGCTTTCGTCGAAGCCGTGCAACTGGTGCGCTTGCCGTACCACCTGTCGAGCGTGACCCAAGCTGCTGCGCGCGCGGCGCTGCGCCATGCCGACGAGACCCTAGCCGACGTCGACAAGCTCATCGAAGGCCGCCACCAGGTTGTTGCCGGGTTGGAAGAGCTCGGTTATCGCGTGATGCCGAGCGAGTCGAATTTTGTGTTCTTTGGTGAGTTCGCTGATCAGCATGCCGTGTGGCAACAATTCTTGGATCGGGGCGTACTGATCCGCGATGTTGGCGTTGCAGGCTTCTTGCGTGCGACGATTGGTACACCGGAAGAAAATGAAGCGTTTGTGCAGGCAGCACGGGAGGTGCAACGATGAGCCGTCGGGTAGGCACGCATCAGCGGGCAACCAGCGAATCTGATATTTCTGTCGAGATCAACCTGGATGGCCCGGCGCACGCGGAAATCACCACGGGTCTGCCGTTTTTTGATCACATGCTCACCGCTTTTGCGCTGCATGGCGGGTTCGGCCTACGGGTTGCCGCGCGCGGTGATATTGAAGTCGATGCGCACCATACGGTGGAAGATACCGCGATTGTGCTGGGGGAAGCATTCGCCCAAGCACTCGGTGACAAAGCTGGGATCACGCGATTTGGGCAACAGCAACTACCCATGGATGAAGCATTGGTGGAAGCCGTGGTGGATATTTCTGGCAGGCCGTATTGCGTGTTCATTGGCGAACCCGAGCATCTGGTGCACCAGATCATCGGTGGCCACTACGCCACGGTGATGAACGAGCATTTTTTCGATACCTTTGCCAAGCACGCTGGCTTAACCCTGCATGTGCGGTGCCACTATGGTCGCGACCCGCACCATATCACCGAAGCGGAGTTCAAGGCCGTTGCGCGTGCATTGCGCGCTGCGGTGCTGATTGATCCGAAACAAGCAGGCCACATTCCGTCGACGAAAGGTGCGCTGTAATGGCGAATGTTTCGGTGCTGATTGTTTTCTTGTTTGCTGGTTTGCTCGCCGGTGGTGCCGTCAGCGCCTATCGGGCAGGAGCTAAAGCCTGGACGATCATTGCCGCTCTCGCCGCGGTTTTGCTGACAGTACTTGCGGTGTGGATGATGACCGCACAAATGCCGTAGCCGCTCAGCGGCTATTCTGCGTATACGTAGCCGCTCATTCACCGGTAGCTCCTTCGCTGGCTCACCCTCATGGTCTTGCGAAGCTTACCTTCATGTATTTTGAATGCACGTACTGTTGTGCCCGCGCGCAGATTTTTCTGTCTTCATACGCTGCGTGGCGCAAGAGCATGGATTATTCGACGAGATGTAGGTGAGTTCACAGCGAGGAGCAGTAGGCCAGATGAGTCAGCAGCATGGTGGTGAAAACAACAACCACGCCGACAAGACCACGAGCACGACCCAGCTAGGCGAAACTACAGGCCAGTCGGGGGACACGAAGACCACCGAGACGTCCATCTGGAAAGTGCGCGGGTTTACCTCCACGATGGTGGCAATCGCCTGCGCCTACGGTGCATTTTCCTTGCTGCTGCCCGTCTTGCCACTCGCTGTGCTCGATTCCGGTGGGTCAGCGACTCTCGCCGGTGGTGCCACCGGAGCGTTCATGGCTGCGACCGTGGCCATCCAGATTTTCACCCCCAAGCTGGTGCGCAAGTTCGGCTATAACCCGGTGATGATGGTTTCTGCCTTCATGCTTGGTGTGCCGGCACTCGGGCACTTGTTGGGCATGGATGCCTGGATCGTGCTGGTGTTCTCTGCGCTGCGTGGTGTCGGCTTCGGTGCGCTGACCGTGGCGCAATCTGCCTTGATCGCCGAGTTCGTGCCCATTCGCCTGTTGGGCAAAGCCACCGGCATTTTGGGGGTGTTCGTCGGCAGCGCGCAGATGGTGTTCATGCCGCTGGGCCTGATGATGGGCAATGCCTGGGGTTATCACACGGTCTATCTACTTGCCGCGGCTACCGCGTTGATTGCGGTGGCGATGATCATGCGGCTGCCGAAGTTATATCCTGCGACCGCCGATGACGACAGCAGCCCGGTGGTTCACGTATCGATGTGGAAGCTGGTGCTCGTCCCGGCGCTTGCGATGACAAGCATTTCCATGAGCTACGGCGTGGTCTCGTCGTTTTTACCAGCCTCGGTGCGTGAAGCTGATCCCGCAACTGGTGCGGTGCTGGCCGGCTTCATGCTCTCTTTGATCGGTGCGATGACCTTCATCTTCCGCCTGGTTTCCGGGCTGGTGGCCGATCGTACGGGCAAACCAGGCTTACTCATGATTCCCATGCAATTCCTGGGCCTGCTCAGCATGCTGTTGATGGCCGTGGCGACGATCGGCGGCTGGTCGATTTGGTGGCTGGTGCTCTCGGCGCTGCTGTTCGGCGCGGCATTCGGAGGCATGCAAAATGAAGCCCTGCTGTCGATGTTTGACCGTTTGCCTCGACACAAATTCTCCGAAGCCTCGGCGGTGTGGAATATTTTCTACGACGCCGGCACCGGCCTGGGTTCCCTTGCACTCGGTGCGCTGGTTGCGGGCTACGGCTACGGCGGCACCTACCTGGCTGCCGCGGGTATTGTTTTGCTGATTATTTTCTTGACCAGCATGGATGCCTATATTGGCAAGCACCGCACCACCGATTACCATCACATTCGCGGCCGCTTGCGCCAAGTCCCTGGTGCACGTACCGCAGGGCGCGCGTGGCGCTACAGCCGCAGAAATGCTTCCCGCCTGCGTTTCGGCAAGCGGCCATAGCCTAGACTGTCTGCTATGAGCCCGACTGTTGCCCTGCTTGACTATGGTTCCGGAAACATCCGCAGCGCCTACCGCGCCCTCGAACACGTCGGCGCGGAAGTAGAAATTACCCACGACCCGCAGACCTGCCTCAACGCCGATGGCCTTCTGGTGCCCGGTGTGGGAGCGTTCGCTGCCTGCATGCGTGGTTTGCGCGCGGTGCATGGCCCCCGCATCATCGGCCAGCGTCTAGCCGGCGAACGCCCCGTGCTCGGTATCTGCGTAGGCATGCAGGTGCTGTTCGAGCACGGCCGCGAGCACGATGAGGCCGCAGAAGGCTGTGGCGAATGGCCGGGAAGCGTGGAGCGCTTGCAGGCGAAGATTTTGCCGCACATGGGGTGGAATACCGTGGAACAGCCCGATTCGCCGATGTTTGCCGAGCTTGACGACGACGAACGCTTTTATTTTGTCCACTCCTACGGCGTGCGCACTTGGGAGCTAGACAGCACAGATTTTTCTGCCCCGCCCAAGGTCGCGTGGTCGACGCATGAAAGTGATCGTTTTGTGGCTGCCGTCGACAATGGTGCATTGTGGGCCACCCAGTTTCACCCGGAAAAATCTGGCGCTGCTGGTTCGCAACTGCTGCGCAACTGGATCACCACGCTTTAGAAAGGCTGCCGATGAAATTCACGCTGCTACCTGCTGTTGATGTCGTCGAAGGGCGCGCTGTACGCCTAGACCAAGGCGCTGCGGGCACCGAAAAATCCTACGGCGACCCGCTCGAGGCTGCCCGGCGTTGGCAGGATGCCGGAGCGGAATGGATCCACTGCGTTGATCTGGATGCTGCTTTTGGCCGCGGTTCCAACCACGAGCTGCTGGCAGACATCGTGCGCGACCTCGACACTCAGCACGTCAAAATTGAGCTCACCGGTGGCATCCGCGACGACGCCTCGCTGCAACGCGCACTGGCGACGGGGGCACGCCGGGTCAACATCGGCACCGCGGCATTGGAAAAACCGGAATGGATAGAAAAAGTTCTCGCAGAGCATGCCGACGTCGTCGCCATTGATCTTGCCGTGCTCAAGGATGAAGCCGGCGACTGGCGCACCCGCGGTCGCGGCTGGGAGTCCGACGGCGGTGATCTTTGGGAAGTTTTGGAACGTTTGGATGCTGCTGGTTGCCAGCGCTTCGTGGTCACGGATGTCTCCAAAGACGGAACGCTGAGTGGGCCCAACGTGGAGTTGCTGCGTGAGGTGAGTGCGGCCACCGATGCCAAAATCACTGCCTCGGGCGGAATTTCTAGCTTGGATGACATCTCCGCGTTGGCGCAGTATGCCGACGAAGGCATCGACTCTGCAATCATTGGTAAGGCGCTGTATGAAAACCGTTTTGCTCTTAGCGAAGCACTAGAACTGGTTGCTGGACTAGTAAGCAAGGCCACACACGGCTAGGATCGGGTTTTACCATGGACGCATCCGAGACGACTGGAACTAAGGCCACGCAGCATCTGGCACAGCTGGAAGAACTGCTTGGCGAGGCCGAAGAGATGTTTCGTGCTGGCTTTGGCACTGCGCCCGCCCGCCGCAAATCAGGTGGCTCGCCGGTGACCACCGTTGATTTCGCCATTGAAGAATATTTGCGCGAAACCCTGCACGGCATTGGCGGCGCGACCGTCTGCGGGGAAGAACATGGTGGTGAGATCGGTGAAGAACCCGCGTGGGTGATTGATCCAATCGATGGCACGGCAAATTTTGCTGCCGGTAACCCGATGTGCGCGATCAACGTCGCGCTGGTTGCGAATTACCGTCCCGTCGTCGGCATGATCGCTCTGCCCATGTTGCACAAGCGCATTAGTGCCGTCGTCGGTGGGGGAGTATTGCGCAATGGCGAACACTTCGACCGACACCGCCCGCACGGGCATATTGGTGCCTCGAATGTGGGCTCGGCTGCCGTCGACCAGGTTTCTGCGCACCGTCGCGCGCAAATGCTGGAAGATATCGTCTCGCAGGGCTTGTCGACGCGCATCACCGGTTCCGTCGGGCTTGATCTGGCATTTGCTGCAGAAGGTGTTTTTGATGGCATCATGAATTTTTCGCCGTACCCGTGGGATAACGCTGCGGGGGCGCTGTTAAATTCCGAAGCCGGTTTGGTGGTTACGGACCTGGAAGGCAGGCCGTGGACGACTCGGTCGAATGGAATCATCGCTGGCAGTGCTGATATTCATCACCGGCTGCACCGCCTGGTGCGAGAAAATTAAGTAGTAAACAGAAAGGGCAGGGGCAGTGAGTCTGGCAACGAGGGTGATTCCCTGTTTGGATGTCAAAGACGGCCGCGTGGTCAAAGGCGTGAATTTTGCAGGCTTGCGTGATGCCGGCGATCCGGTCGAACTCGCCCGCCGCTACGAGGCCGAAGGCGCCGATGAGCTGACCTTTTTGGATGTCTCTGCCTCAAAACAAGGCCGGGGCACCATGCTGGAGGTTGTGCGGTTGACTGCAGAGCAGGTTTTCATCCCGCTGACTGTCGGCGGCGGGGTGCGCAGTGCCGATGATGTCAACGAGCTGCTGCGTGCCGGTGCCGATAAAGTTTCTATCAATACTGCGGCCATCGCACGCCCGGAGCTGCTGCGTGAGCTCTCGCGGCGCTTTGGCTCGCAGTGCATCGTGCTTTCTGTCGATGCCCGTCGAGCACCACACACCCCGTCTGGTTTTGAAGTCACCACGCACGGTGGTTCGAAGTCTGCTGACCTGGATGCCATCGAATGGGTGCGCACAGGAGAAGAACTCGGCGTGGGTGAGATTTTGTTGAACTCCATGGACGGCGATGGCACGAAGGCGGGGTTTGATCTCGAATTGATCGCTGCGGTGCGTGAGCACACCAACCTTCCGGTGATTGCCTCCGGCGGGGCGGGTGCTGCCGAGCATTTTCCTCCCGCGATCGCCTCTGGCGCGGATGCGGTGCTGGCGGCCTCGATTTTCCACTTCGGTGAGGTTGCGATCGACGAAGTGAAACAATCCATGCACGATGCAGGATTGACGGTACGGCGATGACACACGAGACCACACCGAACAAAAACTCCAGCGAAGCCGGAAGTGACAATCCCGCCGATTACGAGCTGGCCCCGGGCGTCGTCAAGCGCCTCAAGCTCAACGACGCTGGGCTGGTTCCTGCCGTCGTGCAAGCCGCCGATACCGCTGAAGTGCTGATGCTGGCCTGGATGGACACGCATGCGCTGGCGTATACGCTGGCAACGCGCCGCGGCACGTATTATTCGCGCTCGCGCCAGGAATACTGGATCAAGGGGTTGACCTCGGGAAATACGCAATACGTTGAATCGGTTGCGCTCGATTGCGATGGCGATACGGTGTTGCTGCGGGTCCGCCAACGCGGCGGAGCGTGCCACACGGGTGATCGCACGTGTTTCGATGCAGACGTTTTGCTAGCCTAAAACGATGATTTCGCATCGCGTTTCTGCGCTGTTGTTGGCCGTGGGTGCCGCCGGTTTATGGGGTGCATCCCGGATGGATTGGGTTGTGGCTGACACTGCCGATGAGCTTGCCGGGGGCCGTACCATTGCCATCAGCGGTGGGCAGTGGTCGATGGAGCTGACTGCCTTGGCCTTGGTTATCGTGGCTGGTTCTGTCGCGGGGCATGCTTTACGACGCCTGGGGCGGCGCGTCGTCGGTATTTTGTGCGCGCTGGCCGCCATCGCTGCGAGCTGGTCGGGATTGTCGATGCTCGCTGGCACCCCAGATCCCGAGCACGCCCGCAATGTGTTGCGCGCGGCGGCAACGAATGACACGGCCGTGAACGCAGAAGGCATTAGCGAATGGGCGAGTGTGGTGGCTGTGCAGCCGCAGACGGCAGGGCCGATCGTCAGTTTGGCGGCGTGTGCGCTCGTGGTGTTTGCCGGGGTGTTGTTGGCGATGCGTCCGGGGGCAGATCCGGCGCGGCTGAACAAATATGAGCGCCAATCTGCTCGGGAAGACAAGATTGAGCGGGAATTGGAAGAAAGCCCGGATTCCGGTCGCGTGCTGTGGGATGCGCTCGATGCAGATATTGATCCGAGTATTGATCCGAGCGAGGATCTGAGCGAGGATCGCCGCTCCGCCCCCAAAAATTAGGTGCACCTTGGTATTCGTAACAGTGATGTGGAATACTCAAAGCTACCGATAGCAGCACAACCCGCGGTCAACGAAGAGAAGGGGTGGGCACGTGGTCACGACGCTAGGCACAGCGAAGGATATTGTCGCCGATATCCTGGTCGATGTTGCCGCCCGCGAGGCCCGTTTGCCCTTCGTGGACATCAAAGCGCTCTCCCGTGCCGTGGCTGCGCCCCGCCCGATTGTGCCGATTTTGTCGCAGCCTGGCTGTAGTGTGATTGCAGAGATTAAGCGTGCTAAACCCGCGGTTCGTTTTGGTCAATCTTCCCGCTACGGCAGTGCGTCTGCTGCAGATTGCCTGATTGATTTTGGGGCGGTGGATACGCTTGCCGACGTCGCTAGCCTGGCGCAAGGCTTCGAATCTGCCGGTGTTGCCGCGATTGCGTGCCAAACTGAGCGGTTGCGTTTCCGGGGTTCGCTGGAAGACATGGCTACCGCACGCACGGCGACTTCGGCGCCAATGTTGTGTCGGGATATCATCGTTGATCCATACCAGGTGCATGAAGCGCGCTTTTTCGGTGCGGATATCGTCCCGCTGCAAGTAGAGCTGCTGGAACAACCGCGGTTCGAGGCGTTGGTGGACCGCATCGAAAGCCTGGGCATGACGGCGTTGGCAGAAGTCCGCAGCGTGGAACAAGCCCAACGCGCGATGGCTGCCGGCGTGCGCGTGGTGGGTATTAATGCCCGTGAGTTAAATTCGCACAGTTTGCAGCCGGATCGTTTTGCAGCGATCGTGCCGCATTTGCCAGAGTCTGTGGTTCGCATCGGACTTGGTGGCGTGCTGGGCGCGCGGGAGTTGTGGCGCTATGCCGGATGGGGTGCTGATGCCGTGTTGGTCGGTGAAGCGTTGATGTCGGCACCGCGACCAGCGGATGTGGCGCGTGCGTTGGTGGCAGCCGGGGTGCACCCGGCGTGCCCGATACGCCAGCTCTGATCTATGGCACAATGCTAAGGCGTGACTGTAGATTTTTTGGCGAATATTCCGTCCCCTCCGCAAGCCGTCTGGCAGTTGGGCCCGTTGCCGCTGCGTGCGTATGCCTTGTGCATTATCGCGGGTATCATCGTCGCGCTTTATGTTACCCAAGCACGCTATGTGCGTGCCGGTGGTGATTCGAATGTGGTCTGGGATGCAGCGATCGTCGCGATCCCGGCGGGAGTGATCGGTGGTCGGATTTATCACGTCATCACCGATCACCATAAGTATTTTTGTGCCGATTGTGACCCTGTCGACGCCCTGCGTATCACTAATGGTGGTTTGGGTATCTGGGGCGCGATCGCGTTGGGCACCATTGCCGTTGCGGTGATGTTTAAAATCCGTGGCATTCGACTTGCCCCGTTCGCGGATGCTGCAGCGCCGGCTATCGTGCTTGCTCAAGCTATCGGCCGGCTGGGCAACTGGTTTAACCAGGAACTTTATGGCCGTCCCACCGATGTTCCGTGGGCGCTGGAGATCTACCGCCGCGTTGACGAGCAGGGCAATTATGCCCCGGTAACGGGCACCTCAACCGGTGAAGTCTTGACGACGGTACACCCCACATTCCTTTACGAGCTGTTGTGGAACGTCGCTGTCTGCCTGTTTTTGCTGTGGGCACACAAGCGCTTCCGCCTAGGTGGCGGGCAAGTTTTCGCCTTGTATGTTGCGGGGTATACCGCGGGTCGGTTCTGGATCGAGCTGATGCGCGATGACGAGGCCACGCTGCTGTTCGATGCCGTGCGCGTCAACGTGGTGGTTGCCGTGGTGGCGTTCGCACTCGCGCTGCTGGCGTTCGTCGTGTTGGGCAAACGCTATCGTCGGCAAGTCCAGGAAGGCCGGGTGGATGCGGAAAAACCAGCGGCAGATGAATCTTCGGTGAACGAGGCCGCGACGGAGTCTTCGGGGGCTGACTAGACAAGCTGCATGCGGGTAAGGTTGGGGCCGTGGACAGAAGAACAAAGATTGTATGCACACTCGGACCAGCCGTTGCCAGCCAAGAAGCCATTGCTGGCTTGGTCAGCGACGGAATGAACGTTGCTCGATTGAACTTCTCGCATGGTGAACACGAAGATCACCAACGCAACTATGAATGGGTACGCCAGGCCGCTGCTGAAAGCGGCAAGGCCGTTGGTGTGCTGGCCGATCTGCAGGGGCCGAAGATTCGCCTGGGTCGGTTCGTGGAAAACGAAACTTACTGGGAAACCGGCGAGACGGTGCGTATCACCGTCGATGATGTCGAAGGCACCCATGACCGGGTGTCAACCACCTATAAAAATCTTGCTGACGACGCCCGCGCCGGTGACCGTCTGCTTATCGACGACGGCAAGGTCGCCGTGGAATGCGTTGAGGTCGATGGTACCGATGTTGTCTGCCGTGTGACTGAGGGCGGGGCGGTGTCGAATAACAAAGGCGTTTCGCTTCCGGGCATGGATATTTCGGTGCCCGCGCTGTCGGAAAAAGACATCGAGGACCTGCGCTTCGCGTTGCGCCTCGGGGTGGATTTCATTGCGTTGTCGTTTGTGCGCTCCCCGTCGGATGTGGATTTGGTGCACGCCATCATGGATGAAGAAGGCCGTCGCCTGCCGGTGATCGCGAAGCTGGAAAAGCCAGAAGCCGTCGATGCCCTCGAATCAATCATTTTGGCTTTCGATGCCGTCATGGTGGCACGTGGCGATTTGGGTGTGGAAGTTCCACTCGAGCAGGTGCCGCTGGTGCAAAAGCGTGCGATTCAAATTGCTCGCGAAAACGCCAAGCCGGTGATCGTGGCAACGCAGATGCTGGATTCCATGATCGAGAATTCACGCCCAACGCGTGCCGAGGCATCCGATGTGGCTAACGCGGTGCTCGATGGTGCTGATGCCGTGATGCTGTCCGGCGAGACCTCGGTGGGCGTGGACCCGCACAACGTGGTGCGTACGATGTCGCGCATCGTATTGGAAGCAGAAACTATCGGTGAATTGCCGGATCTGGGGCATATTCCGCGCACCAAGCGCGGCGTGATCGCTTATTCTGCCCGCGATATTGCTGAGCGATTGAATTCGAAAGCACTGGTGGCGTTTACCACCTCCGGTGATACGGCAAAGCGTTTGTCGCGGTTGCGTTCGCAGCTGCCGCTGTTGGTGTTCACCCCGCACGAGGGGGTGCGTTCGCAGCTGGCGTTGACCTGGGGCGTCGAGACGTTCTTGTGCCCAGAGGTTGCTTCAACCGATGAGATGCTGCATGTGTTGGACCGGCAGTTGGTCAAGGTTGATGGTTATCACCGCGACGATGTCATCGTGCTGGTGGCAGGTACCCCACCGGGAGTGGAAGGTAACACCAACATGGTGCACGTTCACGCGATTGGCGAAGACGTGCGCATCGCCCCGAAGAGTTAGCCGCTAGGTATCTAGGTATTGGCGACGAAACTGAGCAGTGCACCAGCGCCCGCGAGGGTGGTTGCGTGCACTGTTGGTTTATATTCGGGCACAAAGTTTGCCTGGTGGTTGACCGGCACGTCCGTGTCTATGGTGCCGCGGGAGGCGGCCTCGTCCCACAGCTGGTGCGGGGTGGAACCGACAAACCAGAACAGGTACGGAGCATTCCAGGCTTTGGGAAGATAAGTAAAATCTTCTGAGACCGTGGAGCGGTTTGCGGTGGCGCTTTCGTCGCCGAATATCGCATCGAAGCTGGCGCGCACGCGCTCAAACACCGCCGGGTTATTATCGACGACTTCGCCGTGGGCGTAGAACTTGTAGATCGGCTGTTGCGTGGAGCCTGAGGCATCGACTTCTGCTTGTACCACGCGTTTGAGTGCAGCGTAAACGCGTTCTGCGAGTTCTTCATCATAATAGCGAGTGTTGAGAACTAGTTCTGCGCGGTCCGGAATGATGTTATTGGTATCCCCGGATTGCAGCGTGCCGACGGAAATGACGAAAAACTCATCCGGGGCGACTTCTCTGCCGACGATGGCTTGCAGCCGGGTGACAATCATGGCCGCTGTATAAGTCGGGTCGATTGATTTATGTGGCATGGATGCGTGGGCAGATTTGCCAAAGATGGTGACTTTGATGGAATCACAGCCGGCCATTAACGGACCGCGGCGCGTTTGTACTTCACCCGCACGTCCAGGCATGACGTGTTGGCCGAGGCAGACATCTGGGGCGGGGATCTTGTCGACGAGGCCGTCCTCGAGCATCAGTTTGGCACCGATGGAGGATTCTTCGGCTGGTTGGAACAGTGCGATGACGGTGCCAGACCAGTGCTCGCGGAGGTTATCCAGAATTGCGAGTGCTCCGAGCAGGGCAGTGGTGTGCATATCGTGCCCGCAGGCGTGCAGGTTTTTGCCATCAACGAATAACGCGTCGAAGTCCGCGCGCATAAGTGCGGTGGGCGTGTGCTCTGTGGCGTTGTTTCGCATGACGGCGGTGATGCCGTGACCGCCGATGTTGGTGGTGACCTCAACGTCGAAGCGTGTGAGCGCGACCTGAATAGCAGCGGCTGTGCGTTCTTCCTGGTGGGAAAGCTCTGGGTGTTCGTGAAGATCGTTGTAAAAAGCTTGTTGCCAGGAAAGATCCGCGGTGTGGTTGGCGAGGAAGTCTGCGATGTGTTGGGCAGTTACGCTTTGTTCGACTTCTGTGCGTGATGAATCTTGGGGTTGCTGCATGGAGTTATGGTAACCGGCTGTGAATACGTATTAAGAACAAGTGTGTGATTAATGTGAGAATAGTGAATAGCTGGCGTTATTACTTTATTACCCCCGGAGACTGAATCGCATGATCAGCTATGGAGGGCGTATTCCGAGGCGGGGCCTGTCCTTCGCGATGTTTCTGCAGGTCGCGGTTGGTAATGGCTGATTATAAAGTTTAATCGAGTTGTAGTGGGGCGGTAACTCTAAAAGAATCCTTTAATAAGGGGGGGGTAACTGAATTTTACTTGGAAAAACTAATACAATTAGGTAATTTTTGGAGTGTTGAAAAGTGTTCACCTGGGTTGGGGATGCTTGCTAGCTTCATCGAGAGGGAAAACCATGTCTAAGTCAAAGCCAGCTGTTCGCACTGTTAAGCGCCGCGGTCTTGCAATCGCAACTGCAGTTGCAGTCACAAGCAGCACGATCGCTACAGTGAATTTTGCTTATGCAGAAGAAACAACTGATCGCGGCCAGGATGTAAAAATCACTGACGAACTGCCAGCGGAGACTGAAACTCCAAATACCGAAGCCGGTGAAACGGATGTCGTAGTCTCCCCAGAATCGACCGATGAAACTGTTGGGGATGCATCTGAGGAAGAAGACTGGCTGAAAGCTCCAACTGCGGACGAAGCTTTTCTGCAGGAGCAAGCGTCAATTAAATCGTATTTAATTGAGACACAGAATCCTGATGAAACAACTGCAAAGGTTGCGGAGAAATTCCACAATCGTATTGACGAATCTAACTTTGGTAGTTTTGAATTTCAGCTCCAGAAAAAAATCAAGTCATATTTTAATGAACTGGTAGCCGCCGGGGAAATTAAATTTGAAGGAGAAGGTTATTCATTACGGACAGCTAAAGAATATTTCGATGCTCGTAAGGTCGCTATTGCAGCCGATCTGCGCTCGCAAGATGGCTCTCCAAACAAAACTATTGATGAGGTAGTTACCGGGCATGTAGCTGCTTTGTCTGAGACCCATCACTTCGGTGATGATGGCGCTAAAGTACAGTGGGAAACTGAATTTCGGCAGTTGGTCCAAGAACTCGAAAAAGAGATATTTGCAGACTGGTATAAACCTTCCGCGCAGGACTATTTTGGTCAAAGGGAACAGGCAATCGAAGCAGGTTTTCGTTCAAAGGAACCACAGGGTGGAGCTGAGACTGCTAACAAAATCCTGGCAGAAGCAGAACGGGCAAACTTTGAGTTCAATGACGACGAAGAAAAGACTCAGTGGGAAGGCCAAGTTCGTAGTTTAGTGTTAGCCAAAGAAGCAGAAATCTTGGCTGAATTGAAACCCGACGTTTTAGAAAAACTTGAAAATTCTGACGTAAATGAGTTCCAGAAAGAAATTTTCAAGAAAGCTTTTAACTCCGTCACAGATCTGGCTGAATTTGCGAAAATCCGCAGTGCAGTGGACGCCGAAATAGAGAATCCTGTTGCGCCGTTTGGTCGTGAGGATGCGCCTAAGCCTGGGGTTCCGTCTGGTGAGGATGAGGCTGGAGTTGATGAGGCTCCTGAGTCGCCGTTGGTTGG